>JACRIP010000288.1 GCA_016220045.1 Planctomycetota bacterium | reverse complement strand
GCCCGCGTTCGTACCAGCCCATCTCGTAGTCCGGGTCGCGGAGCAGTACTTCACCGTAGTCTGAAATCGCGCCCGCCGTTCCTTCCGCGTCGCCCCGGGCCGCGCGGATCGCCGCGCGATGGCACCAGGCTTCGGGCAGCCGCGCGTTGATCGCGAGCGCCCGCGTCAGGTCCTCCTCCGCGCGCGCCAGGTCCTTGCGCTCGCGCCGAAGCGCCCCGGCCAGGATCCAAGCTTGCACCGAGCGCGGATGGATCTCGAGCGCGCGCGCAAAATCGGCCGCCGCGCCCTCCAGGTCGCCGCCATCCTGGCGCCGCATCCCCCGGTAGAGATACCCTTCCAGGAAGCCCGGGCGCAGCCGCAGCGCTTCGTCGAGAGCGCCGGTACCGCGCGCGTCCGGCGCCAGACCTTGCGCGGCGAAAAACTCCTCGCGAAAGTCGGCGCGCGCGTACCGGGCGAGCCGGGACCGGCAGAATTCCTCGGCCGGCCGGCCGCGCACGGCCAACTCGTAGGCCTCCGCCAAGTCGGCTTCGAGTTCGACCTCGACGCCGGTGCTCGCGGGGGAGGAGCGGGCGAGCAGGATGAGCCGGCGGGCTTCGCCGATCAGCCCTTCGACGTGGAGCTTGCGCCCGCGGCCCAGGGGCCAGGCGTAGCGGTCCCAGAGCGCCCGGTCGAGCAGCACCCGGGCCTTCGACACCAGGCACGGTCCGTCCCCCGGATTTACGCCGAGCCCCGCGTCGAAGCCCGCCTCCGCCTCCGTCCATTCGCCGAGCGCCTGACGCGCCCGGCCGATCAGCCACCAGCCCCGGGCGGTCGCGCCGCCCCACTCCAAGCGCGCGCGGCAGCGGTCGATCAGGCGCGCGAATTCCGCGAGGTCCTCGTCCGCCAGCCGCCAGTCCGCGCGGTAGCTGCGCATGCGCAGGTTGAGCAACTCGACCGCGTCCGTGGCTTCGGCATTCTGGACCGCCATCTTGCGGCGGGCGCCCAGCCAGCCGGAACTGAGGAACCCGACCCAGAGGCAGACGAAGGCGATCGCGGCGGCCTCGCGCGGCCGACGCCGCACCCGCATCCACGCGGTGCGCCACATGCCGGCGCGGCGCGCCGCGATCGGCTCGCGCGCGAGCCAACGCTCGAGATCGTCGGCGAGCGCCGCGGCGGTCGCGTAGCGTCGCGCCGGCTCCTTCGCCAGGCAGGTCAGCACGATGGTCTCGAGGTCGCGATCGACGTGGGGCGCGAGCGTGCGCGGCGGTCGCGGTTCCTCCTCCACCACGCGCCGCAGCACGGCGAGCGCGTCCGCGCCGTCGAAGGGCGGCCGGCCGGTCAGCAGCTCATACAGCGTTGCCCCGAGGCCATAGACGTCGCTCGCCGGACCGACCGCGTCGGCCCGCCCCTCGGCCTGCTCGGGCGGCATGTAGGCGGGGGTGCCGAAGATCGCCCCGCTGACCGAGAGCCGGGAGGGCACCGCGGAGGAGCGCGCGAGGCCGAAGTCCATCACGTAGACGCGGTCGCTCTCGTCCACCATCAGGTTGTGCGGCTTGAGGTCGCGGTGGATCACGCCGCGCGTGTGCGCGTAGTGGACGGCGCGTGCGGCGTCGCGCACCAGGCGGACGGCGCGCTCCCGGTCGCCCGGCGGCAAGGCGGCGAGGGTGCGGCCGACCACGAGCTGCATGGCGATGAAATGCACGCCGCGATCGCAGCCGACCTCGTGTACGGCCGCGACGTTGGGATGCACGAGGGCGGCGGCGGTGTGGGCTTCGCGCTCGAAGCGGGCGATCTCGGGGGCGGCGGCGCCGCGCAGCAGCTTGAGCGCGACCCGGCGGCCGAGGGCCGCGTCTTCGGCTTCGTAGACCACGCCCATGCCGCCGCGGCCGAGCTCGCGCAGGAGCCGGTAGCGGCCGACGCGCGCGCCCTGCGTCGGCTCGGGGTCCGTGGCGGCGACGCCGCCGGACGACGGGGAGGCGTTCACCGTACCCGCGTCGGTCGCCGCGATCGTCGAGGCCGTGCCGGGTGGCGACGGGGCCGCGGCCGTCGCGGGCTCCGCGGCGGAGGGGGAGTGGGTGGGTTGCGGATCGGGGTCGCGTTCATTCATGACGGCTTGACTTCTCCTGGCGCCGCGGGCAGGATAGCGTCCGCGGTGCGCCGCGGTCAAGCGGCGGCGCGCCGAATCCCATCCCCCTTACTCTCGGGAGGACGTATGCATCGTCTGCGAACTGCCGGCCTGGCTGCGCTCGTCGCGCTTTCGCTGTCCGTTGCGATCGTCGCCGCCGAGGACAAGAAGCCCGAGCCGGACCCCCCCGCCGCCGCCGAAGCGCTCAAGCCGCTGGGGTTCCTGGTCGGGACCTGGACCGGCGAAGGCGAAGCGCCGGGGATCGGGAAGTACACCGACGAGTACGTCTACACCTGGGGCCCGAACCGCACCTACCTGAAGCAGGAATACTCGATGCGGGCGGGCGGGGCCGTGGCGTGGACCGACGAGGGGCGCATGGGCTGGGACGCGGAGACAAAAAAGATCGTCGGTTACAATTTCGGGATGGACGGCAGCATCGGACGGGGGGTGCAGGTGGAGTGCGCGACGCCGAACACCTGGGTGATGGAGGGGACGGTGGTGGGTTCGCCGCACGCGAAATTCTACCGGGTCACGCTCTGCAAGGTGGACAACGACCACCTGACGGTGTTGACGGAGATGCGGCGGAGCGAAGAGGAGAAGTACGAAGCAATGTCGAGCCAGAAGTACCAGCGCA
Source organism: Planctomycetota bacterium (assembly GCA_016220045.1). GTDB lineage: Bacteria > Planctomycetota > MHYJ01 > WSZJ01 > JACPWG01 > JACRIP01. Next base: position 152 of record JACRIP010000288.1, on the reverse strand, counting down.
AGCCCGCGGAGGGGGGCGCCGAGTCGGGAGCGGAGAGCGGGGGGGGCGTGAGATGGGGGCGAGTGCGGAGGCGTAGACGGAACCACAGAGGCACAGAGGCACAGAGGACGACGGGTTCGCGGCGGAGCGAGGGATTTCCGGGAGGCGCCGCG
>JACRIP010000285.1 GCA_016220045.1 Planctomycetota bacterium | reverse complement strand
AGCACCGGGGAGTACAACTGGACCTGGGCGCTTTGGCTATTCTGGCATGGCCACGCAGGATATCCCCCCGCCCCGCTCACTTCGCCGGCAGGTACAGCCCGAACTTCTCATCCAGCGCCAGCGCCACCACCCGCCCGGACTCCAGCCGGAGTTCCCGCCGCCACGCCCGCCGCTTTCCACCCTCCACGGTCGAGACCACGATCCGGTACACCCCCGGCAAGAGCTCGACGTCGGTCGGCCGCGGGTTGGACTTCGGCGCCGCGGCCGGCAGGGTCGCCGACAGCGCCACCGGCCCGCTGATCAGCACCTGCACCGGCGCCGCCGCCTTGCTCGCGAGCCGCAGCCGCGGCAACCCGTTCCCGGCGGGCGGATACGCCGGCAGGTCCTTGAGCTCCTCGGTCCCGGCCGCCGCGGCCAGTTCGCTCGCCGCGTCCGCGATCCGCGCCGCCTGCGCCGCCGCCGTCGGCCGCACCCGACCCGACTTCAGCTCCTTCACCAGCGCCGCGAGCGCCGCCGCCCGCGCCTTGTCCTTCCCCTCGCCCGTCACCGCGGCCGTCAGCAGCTCCTTGCCGGCGACGTACTCCGCCACGTCCGCTCCGCTCGCCGGCAGCTCCGCGGCCGCGCCCTTTTCGAGTACGGCGATCGCCTTCCCCCACTCCTTCACGGCGACGTAGGCTTTCCCCAGCTCCAGCGCGAGGGCGCCGTCGCTCGGGTATTTCGCGTAGACCGCTTCCAGGCGCGCCGCGGCTTCGGCGAAGCGCTTGAGCTCGCAGAGCGTCTCGCCGAGCTGCCGCGCACAGGCGACCTCGAAGCGCTGTGCCAGGGCGGACTCGAAGGCCGTCACCGCCTCCGCGCGCTTGCCCAGCCGGCGCAGGGCCCGGCCGCGCGCGACCCCCAGTTCGTACCCGCTCTCGACGCGCGCCGCGACCTCCAGCGCCGCCAGCGCCCCCTTCGCATCGTCCACTTCCACCAGCACCCGCCCGAGCCAGAGATTTCCGTCGTGCGAGGCCGGCGACAGCGCGACCGCTTTCTTCGCCGCGACCGCGGCGCGCCGCCAGTCGCCCGCCTCCGCCGCCGCCCGCGTCGCGTCCAGGGCCAGCTTCAGGTCCGCCACGGTCCCCGCCGGCTTCGCGCCCGCTGCCGGGGCGCCCGCCGCCGCCCGCGCCTGCGCCTCCCGCACCAGGAAGGCGGTGTCCTCCGCGCCCGCGTAGGGCACTCCGATCGCCGCCGCCTCCTGCGCGAGCGTCAGGGCGCGCGCCGTCTCCCCCGCGTCGAGCGCCCCGGCAATCGCCTGATACGCCGACCGCGCCGTCGCCCGGTTCTTCTCCTGCCGCTCCTTCATCCCCGCCGCGTACGGGGCGTAGAGCGGATCGCCGACGAAGATCGCCATCCACGACGTGAAGAGATTCGCCATCTCCATCGCCTGCCCGAAGGCGTGCCCCTTCAGGAAGCGGTCGAGAAAGACGGTGCCGTAGGGGAAGCCCGCGGCCAGCGGTTCGTACACCGTGCCGCAGGTCCCGGTGATGCCGTGGTAGACCAGCGGCCCGGTCCAGGTGCGATCTTTTTTTCGCAGCACGCCGGCGCTGAAGGAGTGCAGATGGGCGCCGACCGCGCCGCGCACGAACCGCCACTCGTCGCGCGAGCAGAGCACGTCGCCGGTGTACCAGCCCCAGTAGTGCGCCTGGTTCGCGCGCGACGCCAGGTCGACGACCTCCGGCTTGTCGTCGTGGACGAACTCCAGTCCGTTCTTCGTGTAGACGGCGGCGATGCCCTTCATCTCGACGTCGATCGAGCCGTAGCCGTCCTTCGGGTCGGTCATGCCGCGCGTGTCGAGGAAGCACTCCCCTTCGATGCCGTAGGCTTCGCCGTAGAGCGCGTTGTCCACGAGGGCGCGCGCGGCCTCCGGCGTCGGGCCGTCGAGCCGCGATACCAGATACACCTGATCTTCGACCGTGAGGGGCAGCTCCCGGTTGAAGAACTTCGACTGCAGCCAGCCGTCGATCGGGTGCTCGACGCGCAGGAGCTCGAGCTCGCGGTCCACGGCGCAATAGTCGCGGCCTTCCACCATTTGCGTGATGGTGCCGCCCGGCCCGCCTTTGCCGTCGTTCTCCGGCTTCTCCTCGGAGGTCTTGACCGGCACGCCGTACGTCGGGACGAGGTAGAGGACGCGCGGCCGGCTCGCCAGGAACGCCTTGAGCGGCTCCAGGATCTCCTTCCGGAGGTCGGCCCAGGAGCAGACCTCCTCGACCCGCGTGCGCACGCGGCAGATCTGTTCCTTGGGGATCTTGCGCCGCTGGGCGTAGTACTCGCCGAGCGCGACCGACTCCGGCACGTTTTCGTTGACCAGAATGACGACCTCGACCGCCGCGTCCACAGTCCCGGCGACCGGCTCCCCGATGCCCGCCCGCATCGCGCCGGCCAGCACCCCGGCCAGCGCCAGGAAAACCAGCAACCGCGCTCGGTGCGTTCCGTGTGTTCGGTGGCTATTCACTCCGCATTCCTCTCCACCCCCGCCACCCGCACGCGCGCCTCGCTGCGCGCCCCGCCTTCATCCACGGCCTCGATCCGGTGGTCACCCGGTTCCAGGTCCCAGAAGAGGTCTACGCCGGGCGCCGCCGACCCGAGCAGCCGGCCGTCCACGAACCACCACACCTGCCCGCGCGCGCCGCCGGCCTTGAGCGGCACCCGCTGACTCAGGCCGGTGTCGTCCGGCAGGCGCCGGTAGGCCTGCCCGCTCGGCGGGGACAGGACCGCCAGGGCGCCTCCCGTGAGCGCGGCGAGTCCCGCGCCGCCGCCCGGACACGCCGGATCGTGCCGGAACGCCTCGGGCCGGCGCGGGTCCGCGGCCCGCAAGAAGGCCTCCACCTCGGCCGGCCACCGCTCCACGCTCCGCGCGCGCACCGCGCCCGCCCCGCGGCAGCGGCGGCAAACCTCGACCCCCCGCGCCACGTCTACGGTAATTGCCCGGTGTACCGCGCATACGGCCGTCGGCGACACGCCGGGGATCCAGCAATCCTCGACCGTCGCCGGGCAGTGCGGCCCGGGCGGCGCCCCGCTGGCCGCGCACACCGCACGCACCGCGATCCCGGCCGGCCGCGAAAAGTCCGGTGGGCCCTGACCCGTCGCCGGGTCGGCCAGCAGATCCCGCAGGATGCGCCCCGCCAGCGGCGCCGCGGCCGAGCGCCCGACCAGTGCGGCCGCCGCGCGCCCGCCCGGATCGCCCAACCAGACCGCCACGGTCCAGCGCGGACTCACCGCCACGGTCCACGCGTCACGCAGCCCGTTCGACGTCCCGGTCTTCCACGCCACTTCGATCGGCGCGACCCGTCCGCCGGCGGCGCCCGCGGGAAGACACTCGGGCAGCGGATCGCGCGCCAGCATGTGGAGCACCAGCCACGCGGCCTCGGCGCTGAACACCGCCGCTCCGCCGTCCTCCTCGGCGCTCGGCTCCCCGACCAACCACCGGACGCCCGGGCGCCTCCCGCGCGCTAGCGCCGCGTACGCCGCCGCGAGCTCGAGCAGGCGCACCGGGCAGCTCCCGAGCGCCAGCCCCAATCCGTGGCGGCGCGCCGCGGCCGCATCGGCGACGACGCCAAGTCGGGCGAGGGTGTCGGCCCACGCCGCGACGCCTACCTGCTCCAGCAGCCGCACGGCCGGCAGATTCAGCGATTGCGCCAGGGCCTCACCGGCCGGGACCGGCCCGCGCCAGCCGCCCGCGAAGTCCGCCGGCGAGTAATCGCGCCACGCCATCGGCACGTCGAATAGGGCGGTCGCCGGAGTGAGCCGTCCCGCGTCGATCGCCTGGGCGTAGAGGAAGGGCTTGAGGGTGGAGCCCGGGCAGCGCGCCGCGCGCGTGGCGTCCACCTGCGCCGCCCCGGAGCGCGCCGTGAAGGTCGAGGCCAGCGCGCGCACCGCGCCGTCGGCGTTTTCCAGCACCACGGCGCCGCCGCCCTCGATACCGTCCCCCGCCAGCTCGCGCAGGCGCTCCTGCAGCAGCCGCTCCGCGGTCCGCTGCACGAACGGGTCGAGGGTGGTGCGCACCACGCCGCCTTCCGTGCGCCGGACGCGCGCCAGCACCTGTTCGACGAACGCGGGCGCGACGAAGGGCAGGGGCAGATGGCGCGCCGGCAGCGGCTCGTCCGCGGCGACGGCGGCCTCGGCCGCGCCGATCATTCCCTCCGCCGCCATGCGCGCCAGCACGTAGTCGCGGCGCGCGCGCGCCCGCTCCGGATGCCGCACCGGATCGAGCCGCGACGGCGCCTGCACCAGTCCCGCCAGGAGCGCCGCCTGGCCGAGGTTCAGGTCGGCCGCGCTGACGCCGAAGTACCGCCGCGCCGCCGCCTCGACGCCGACCAGATTGCCGCCGAACGGGGCGCGATTGACGTACTCCGCGAGAATCGCGTCCTTGGTGCGCAGCCGCTCCAGTTGCAGGGCGCGGAAGGCCTCGTACAGTTTGGTGCCGATGCCGCGCGGCCGGCCCTCGAGCAGGCGGATGACCTGCATCGTGAGGGTGGAGGCGCCCGAGACGGTGCGGCCGCTCATCAGGTTGCCGAGCAGGGCGCGCGCCACGGCGACCCCGTCGACGCCGCGATGCGCGCGGAAGCGCTGGTCCTCGGCGGCGATGAGCGCCTGCACGAACCGGGGAGATACCTGATCAAGCGGCACGGGCAGGCACAACCGGTCGTCGGCGTCGAGCAGGATGCGCAGTTCGGTGCCGTCGGCGGCCAGCACCCGCGTGGCCGCCGCCGGGGGCGCCAGGAGCGCCTCCGGGAACGGGCAAAGCCACCCAAGCATCACCAGCGCCGCAACCGTGCTTCCCGCGCAGGCGCACGTCCAGCGGGCCAGTCGCACGACGCGGCGGCGCGCGACGGTTCGGCGCAACGGCGGCAACGAATCGTCTTGGTTCAACCCCTCTTCATCCGATCTCAAGCCTCACGGCAGGCGGGGCGGACACAGGGGTCCGCCCCTACGACGAATGGGGGCCTGGTTCAAATCGTCCGCAAAACGGGGACACGATCCTGAATTCCAGCGACGTCCCCCGATGGTCGCAAGCCCCGGCAGGAATTCAGGTCATGTCCCCGTTTTGCTCCCCCTGAGCGGGCAGGTAGTGTTACCCCGCTTTGAACCAGGCCCGAATGGGTTAGGAGTCCAAACCTCCAAACCTCGAAACTCCCAAACCTGCGTCCGCGGCCCGGCGCCCTTCCGCGACTCACCGATCACCCGACGGGGCCGCTTCACTCTTCGACGATGAGCACCCCCGCGCCGTGCACCGACGCGAGGTCCGGGTCGTACATGCAGCCCGCCGAGACCGGAGGCAGCGCGAAGCGGCCTACGGTGACCGCCCGAGTGAGGTACTCGAAGCAGGATTCGCCCGCCGGCACCGTGGCGAAGACCAGCAGCCGGTCGTCGCGCATCTCCACGTGCTCTGCGGCCAGCCCGCGGACCTTGACCTCGCCGGTCTCGGCGGTCGCCAGGCGCGGGTTCTCGATCTCCAATCCTGCCGGCAGCAGGTCGGAGATCACGACATTCTCCGCCGCGCGATCGGCGGCGAGGGTCAAGCGCACGCGCACCAGGTCGCCGCACTTCACGCCCCCATCGGCGAGCGGCTTGCCGTCGCGGCCGATCAGCGTGCGTCGCACGCGCAGGCCGGCGTCCCGCTCCTCCGCGCGCCCGCTCGCCGGCACGCCGTCCGCCGTCCACGACCAGAAGACCGGCCCCTCGCCGCGGGCTTCGATGGTCACGTCGTTCGCGCCCTCGGGCAACGCGACGGTGAGCGGCTGCGTTTCGCTGAAGGCGGCGGGGCCGGCCCCGGCAACCACCTGACCCTGGACCGCGCCGTGCGCCGGCGGGAAGGTCTTGAAATACTTGCCGAGCGCCATCGCGGCGAACGCGTTCTCCTGCGTCGTGCCCCAGCGCCCCTGCTTGCGGGAGCCCATCAGGCGCAGCGCCAGCGGCTCAAGTCGCGCCCGCTCCGGCGCCGCGTCGAGCAGCACGGAGAGCAGGATCGCGTCCGCCCGCACCGATGAGTAGAGCGAGCCGCCGGTCCGTCGCGCGAGCGCCGCCGTGGCTGCCGCGGTCGGCGCCGCCGACGCCTCCTCGGCGCCCGCCCCGGCCGGCGCCATGCCGAGCAACGCGCGCCCTTCCGCCGCCCGACCGGTCGCCAGGAGCGCGCCCGCCACGTGGCAGCGCGCGGTCGGATCCAGTTCCGCCCGCTGCTCGACCAGGCGGTTCGCCCACGCCGGACGCGCCTGCCCGGCCAGCCCGAGCACGAAGAGCGCGTACGCCTTCTCGGCCAGCGCCTCGCGGTACTCGCCCAGGTCATCGCCCGACACGCTCACCGCGCGCACCAGCACCTGGTCCAGGTACGCGAGCGCCGCCGCGTAGGCATCGCGCGGGAAGGCATACCCCGCCGACTGCGCCGCCACGAGGAAATGCGTGGCATAGGCGCTGCCCCATCGATAGGGCTCGCGCTGACCGGGCCAGTAACTGAAGCCGCCATCGACCGTCTGCATCGCCAGCAGCCGGTCGAGCCCCGCCTGCACCCGCGCGTCGATCTCGTCGCGGGTCAGCCGGTCGCGCCCGAGCCCGGCGGCCAGATCGGCCAGGTAGAGCAGGGGGAAGGCCGTCGAGGTCGTCTGCTCGATGCAGCCGTAGGGGTAGTGCAGGAGGTCCTCGATCGCGCCTTCCCATTGCGTCCACGGGAAGGTGGAGACCGTCAGCGTCGCGCGCCGCGTGCCCTTCAGGTAATCGCCGGGGATCGCGACCCGCGCCCGCCGGCCTTCGTCGAGCGCGCCCGCGCCGCCCGACTGCACCAGCCCGATCGGCGGCCGCACGGCGATTTCCGTGCGTTCCTCGATCCGCTCGCTGCCGCAGGTCGCGGTCAGGATCAGGCGCGCCACTCCCGGCGTCGCGCCCGCGCGCAGCCGGAGGGCCGTGCGCACCTCGCCACCGCCACCCGCCGCCCCCGCCGCGGGCAGCTCGATCCGCGCCGGCGCGCCGGCGACGGCCAGGCCGAGCGGGCCTTCGAAGGCCACCTCCACCGTCGTGACGGCCCCCACCGTGGCGCCGGCGCCCGCCGGCTCCCCCGCGGCGCGCGTCCACACCGCGACCGGCAGCACGAATTCGTCCCCGGGCGCCAGGAAGCGCGGCAGGCCGGATTTCACGACCAGCGGCCGGCGCACCAGCACGCCCGCCTCGGCCGACCCGAAGCCGCGTGCCGCGACCGCGACCGCCATCAGGCGCAGCCGTCCGGTGAACTCCGGCACCGCGAAGGAAGCCGTCGCCCGCCCGGCGGCGTCGGTCGTCAGGCGTCCCTGCCAGAGCGCCACGGGCCGGAAGCGTTCCGCGCGCACCGGATTCAGGTGGCGCGCTTCGAGCGGCGCGCTTCCGCCCTCGTCCTCTTCGTCACCTCCGTCGCCGCCCGCCCGCGCCGGCGCCGCCTCAGCCGGCGGTTCCAGCTCCGGCATCAGGAAGGCGTACAGGTCGTGCGCGCGCACGCCGAGCGCGCGCTGGGCGCCGAAGAAGGCGAGCGGGTCGGGGGTCACGAACCCGGTCAGCGAGCAGATCCCCTCGTCGACGGCGGCGACCGTGATTTCCGCCCCGGCCGCCGGCGCGCCGTCCGCCCCGGTCACGAGCACCGGGACCTCGAGTCGCGTCCCCGGCCGGATCTCGGCCGGCGCGTCGAACGCGACCGCGAGCCGCCGCCCGGCGGTTTCCAGGCGAATCGGGGTAACGCCGTAGGCGCGATGCGGCAGCCAGGGCGTTTCGGGCCCGGTCGCGCGGATCAGGTGTAGCGCGCAGTACGCGTTCGGCCACTGTTCCCCGCTGACCGGTACCTCCAGCCGCGCCGTGCGGTCATCGAGCGTGACGCAGCGCGCCCAGAGCACGCGATCGGTCTCGACCGTCAGGAGGGCCCGCCCGGTGAAGGGCGCGCGCACCAGGAGCACCGCCGTCTCGCCGGGCGCGTAGCTCTTCTTGTCGAAGGTCATTTCGACGCGGCCGGGCTTTTCATAGGAGACGCCGCCGTCGCCCGGCGAGCCGCCCCAGACCTCGACCGTCGCCGATGCCGACGCGCCCGAAGCCTCCTCCTCGATCCGGATACGGTACGTGCCGGACTGCTCGAAGGTCACGGCGCGGCTGCCGCGACCGCCTTCCTTGACCTCGACGTCGGCCGCGCTGACCGGCACGACCTCGGTCTTGGAGTTGTAGCGCACGCGGCCGTCCGCGCCGGTGACCAGGACGGTGTGCCAGAGCAGCCGGCCGACCGTAAGCTTGACCCTGCCCGCCGCGCCCTCCCCGGTCGCGGTCACGAGCGCCACGCCGATCGGCGTGGGCGTGCCGGGCTTCAGGAAGCCGTCGCCGCGCGGCACGGCCAGCCCGGCGTAGAGCGGCGCGAGGTCCACCGGTCGCGCCGCGCGCTGGGTCACCGTCCGCCCGGACACGTCGCGCACGGTAGCCGAGACCTGGAGCGCGAGCCCGGAGGCGGGCAGCGGCCCGGTGTAGGCCGGGATCTCATATCGGGCCTCTCCCTGAGCATCCAGTTCCAGCTTCCCGAGCTCGCGGTGGGTCTCCGCCTCGGCGACCTCGCGGGTGGCATCGACGAAAGCGAAGTCGGACCAGCCCGCGGGCGCAAAGCGCGCCGGGGCCCACGTGGCGCGGGCCTCCACCGGCTGCCCGGCCGCGGCCGCGCCGAAGAGATGGCGCGCGCGCACGATCAGGGGCACCGGCTTTCCGGCGGGGACGAGCCGCCCGGCCGGCAGGTCGAGCGCGACCTCGAGCTGCGGCGGCACGAACTCCTCGACCGCGAAGGTCAGGCTGCCGAAGGGCGCGTCCGAGCCGGGCAGGCCGAGCGTCGCGCGGTAGCGGCCGGTGCGCTGCGCCGGATGGGTGGGGAACTCGGCTTCGGCCATGCCGAGCGCGTCAAGCGTCGTGGTCCGGCGCCAGGCGACGCGGCCGTCGGCGCGCCGGACGACCCATTCGACCGGGAAAGCGCCGCCCGGAGCGACGGCGGCGCGGTCGCGCACGGCGGCGGCCAGGTGAACGCTCTCTCCCGGCCGGTAGACGCCGCGGTCGGAGTACACGTGGGCCTCGTAGCCGCCGGCCAGGTACGGGCGCCCGGCGGCGTCGAAATCGGTCGTCGTCAGTTCGGTCCGGCCCAGCTCCAGGTAGGTCGCGTCGTCTACGGTTTCGACCGTAACGACAAAGGGCTCGGCCTCGTTGCCGCCCGCGATGCGCCCGATGCGCGCGAGCCCGTCGGCGTCGGTGTAGCCGAGGGCCAGCTCCTGCCCGGCGCGGCCGAAGACCGTAGCCTTCGCGCCCTGGACCGGGCGCGCGCCGCGCAGCGTGTTGACCCACACCAGGAAATCCTGGGGCGAGCGCTTGACCGTGACGCCGAGGTCGCTGATCACGACGAGGCGGCGGGTGCGCTCGTAGTCGTCCGCGCCCTGGACGTCCACGAGGAGCGCGCCGCGCACTGCGCGCCCGAGGAGGTCGCCGAGGTCGAGCAGCGTGCGGGCGCGGGCATTGCGCCCGGTTTCGGCGACCGGGACCTCCTGCTTTTCCAAGAGCGGCGTCGAGAGGTCGTCGCCGCGGTCGTACCAGGAGGAGCGGCCGCGCGCGAAGTGCACGAGATTGGCGGGGAGCACGCGGCGCGCGGCGACCGAGAAGCCGCGGCAATTGACCGATTCGACCGGCAGGAGCAGGGCGGTCGCTGCGCTCAGGTAATTGCCGGGGAGCTCGATCCGGACGTACGGGTCGACGTCGTCGAAGACGACGACGCGGCGGAGCTCCTCGGCGAGCGCCACGCCGTTCCCGGCGGGCAGGCCGGCCCGGAGCGTCAGCGTGTAGCGCGCGCCGGCGACGAAGGGCCCGGTGAGGCGAAGTCCGCGGTAGTAGCTTTCGACGCGGAAGGCGACGGCGGGCTCGACGGCGAGGAAGGGCTCCGCGCCCTTGACGTCGATGGGCGCGGAGAATTCGAGCGCGATCGCGCCGGCCTCGGGCTCGAGCGTGCGCGGTTCGACGCCGGTCAGGCGGAGCGCGAAGGCGAGGTCGAGGATCTCGAGCCTGGCGATCTCCGT
>JACRIP010000045.1 GCA_016220045.1 Planctomycetota bacterium | reverse complement strand
GCGCCCCCGACGCCCAGCGCCGCCTGGAGCAGCCGCGCGAGCACCAGGTCGCGGCCGAAGAGCCGGTAGACCAGGCCCAGGAGATAGGGGTACAGCGGATCCAGGAGGAAGACGCGGCGCCCCCAGACGTCTCCGGCCGCGATCTCCTGGGCCCACCGGTCGTAGTAGCCGGCGTCCCCCACCGGCTCCTTGAGGAAAGGGTGCTCCGCGAGGGCGAGGATGAGGGCGGCGCGGAGGGCCAGTCCCACGAGGACCAGCACGAGGACGAGCGCCGCCTGGCCGCGGGAAAGTCCGCCGCCCGGCCGCGCGCCTGCTTCCGGGAGCGCCGGGGGACCGGCCGCGGCCGGCGCGTCCGGCGCGTCCGGCGCGGGCGTCACGTGCGGGAGTGCCACGTCTTGCTCCCGGGGAGGTAAAGGCCGAAAGGGCCCGCCGTGCGGTGCCGGGTCGCATGCCGGCAGCGCGCCGGCGGCGATACGAGGAATCGGGCCTTGCGCCGAGTCGGAGGCGTTACTATCATGGCACGTACAGTACGCGGTAGGAGAATCGCAGGATGCGTATCGCAGAAGTCCCGGAGATCGCTCGCCTGACCGTCCCGGAGAAGATCCTGTTCCTGGAAGAGTTGTGGGAGTCGATCCGCGAGGACGAGTCACAGATCCCGGTTCCCCCGAGCCACTTGGTGGAGCTGGATCGTCGCCTGGCCCAGCACCGAGGGTCCCCAGGTGAGCTCCTGACTCTTGAACAATTCAAGGCCCGAATCTCGGCGGCACGGTGACTGCCGAGCTGCGGATTCGCCCTGAAGTCGCCGGTGACACCCTGGCCGCATTCGCCTGGTACGAAGCCAAGGCCGAAGGTCTCGGATCGGAGTTCCTCCGAGTACTCTACGCAGCCATCGAAGGGATCGCCCGGCAGCCACTTCTCTACCGGCCGGCGCGGCCACCCTTCCGGCGATGTCTTCTACGGCGCTTTCCCTACGCCGTCTACTTCACCCTGACCCGGCATCGCGTGCTCATCTTCGGCGTCTTTCACTGCGCGAGGAATCCTACGGCCACAGGCCGCGAACTCCGGGGACGGAGGCGGAAAGCGCCGTAGTGCTGGGATTTCAACGCTAGTCGCCCCGTGCTCGCACCTGCTTCTGCAAACGCCCCATCGCGATGCCCACGCCCATCGACACGCCCCCGGCCGCGAAGAGCGTCGCGGGCCAGCCGATCGTGCCCTCAAAGTACTCCCCGGCCACCGAGAAGACGGAGACCACCAGCGCCAGCGTGCCGAGCCGGAGCAGCATCGTCGAACGCGCCGGCACGCTGCCGAACATGCAGCCCAGGCTGGCCGCCAGGAACAGGAATTCGTAGAGCGGTTCCTCGCCGCCCAGCCCCAGGGAGAACAGGGCGCCCAGGACCCAGATCACGCCCAGGTCCCGCAACCACCGCCCGTGACTCCGAAACAGCCGCAGTTCCTCGAAGCGCCCCATCCCCCATTCCGCCGCGACCAGCAGCACCCCCAGCACGCCGTTCGACCAACAGACGCCCTTCCACCACGCCGTCCCGCCGAACCCGCCGACCAGGTCTCCCGCCACGCCAAGCCGGAAGAGCGCCACCAGCAGCCCGCCAAGCCCGACGCCGCCGACCATCCGTCCCGCCGCGACCTGCTCATGCAGCGTCCACCGTAGACCCGCTCCGAAGACCAGCGCCGCCGCGGGGATCAACGCCCAGGCGTAGCCAGGCTCGGCCACGCTTCCGAGCAACCCGGCGGAGGCCAGGAGCGCGAGGTAGGCCAGCAGCCCCGCCACCGCGTCCAGCAACCACCAGATCGGGTGCGGAAAGATAAAGGTGGACAGCATGTACCACGCGAACGTGGGCACGAAGAGCGCGACGTAGAAGCGCGGTTCCGCCGTGTCCAGGATCTTCAATTCCACCAGCGTGATCGCGATCGACAGCGGAACCAACGCCGCGGCCGGAGTGAAGACCGCCATCGCGAAGCGCCGCGTGGTGGGCGCGGCGTGCACGACCATGCCGGCGGCCTGCACCAGGAGCAGCGGACCCAGGAAAGTGACGATGCGACCCACCGCACCCCACTCGTGCCAGTTCATCATCGCGAAAATGACGCCCGAGAGCACGATCACCAGCCCGCCGACGAAGAGGAGCATGTGCGCCGGCGACATCTGGTCGCGGAAGCTGAACCCGAGCCCGAGCCCGAGCCTGGCGGGACTTGCCGCCGCAGGATCGTGCGCGGGCGTTGCAGCCGCCGACTCGCTCCCCCACTGCGGCGGGGCGGTGGGCGCCGCCGTCGGCGACGGCTCGCCTCCCAGCAGCCGGTCCACCAGCCCGATCAGATCGGCCCGGACCTCCGCTCGCGTCCTTCCCCGACGCAGGCACTCGGCCACGTACGACTCCAGTTCCGGCTCGAGCATGTCGCAGCCTCCAATAGCCCGGCTACTTCCCCGGACCCGCCAAGCCCTTCAGCCGTTTCCGCGCATCCTCCGCCATCTGATGCGTCGGCGCCAGCTCCAGGAACTTCCCGAGCTTCGCCGCGGCCTGCTCCTTCTCCCCGCGCAACTGCGCCAGGAGCCCCCCCGCATACCACGCCTCCGGCAGGTCGGGCGCGACGCGCACCGCTTCGTCGAAGGCCGCCCCCGCCTCGTCCACGCGCATCAGGCCCGTCAGGGCCACTCCGCGCAGTTGGTGCGCCATCCCCGAGCCCGGTTCCAGCCGCGACGCCGCCTCCGCATCCTCCAGCATCGGCGCGTACTCCCGGCGCTCGTGCCGGAGCTCGGCCCGCAGCACGTGCGCCAGCGCCAGTTTCGGATTGCGCGCCAGCGCCTGGCCGTAGTCCGCGAGCGCCGCCTCCGCCTTCCCCTGCGCATGGTAGGCCTTCGCCCGGTACAGGAAGGCCTCCTCGAGCTTCGGGTCGAGCGCCAGCGCCTTGTCGTAGTCCACCAGCGCGCGCTCGAGGTCGCCGGTGGATACCCGGGCGATTCCCCGATTCACGTACAACCGGCCCACCTTGCCGGTGAGCAGGATGCCCTCGGTGAAATCCTCGATCCCGCCCTGCGCGTCGCCGAGCGCCAGCCGCGCCAGCCCGCGATTGTTGCGCGTCACCGAGAGATTGAGCTTCAGACTCCCCCCGAAGCTCTCCGGGTCCACCCCTTGCAGCAGCTTCAGGGTCGCGCCGAAATCCCCGAGCGCGTCGCGGTAGCGACCGGCAAGCAACGCCGCGCTCCCCCGGTTGAGGTAGGTATGGAAGAAACGGCAGCCGAGGGCGATGGCGCGACCGTAGTCCTCGATCGCCCCGGCGTAGTTGCCGGAAGCGCGGCGGCAGTCGGCGCGGAAGAGCGCCGCGAAGGGATCGTCGAACAGCCGGTCGAGCGCGCGGTTCAGGGCCGATTCGGCCTCGGCGTAGCGGCCGGCGAGCAGGGCCGGCACGGCGCCCGCGTAGGAGCGCACCTCTTCCGGCGCCCCCCCGCCCGCCGCCAGCGGCGCCAGCGCCTCGTCCACGCGCGCCCGCAGGGCCGCGGTTTCCGGGTCGGCCCCGGCGGCCCCGCCCGTTCCCCCGCCCGCGGGGACGCCCGCGCCGCCCGCCGGAGGCGGATCGTCACCCAGCGGCGCCCCGGCGCTCGGCAGGGCGCCGGCCACCCAGAAGGGCGGCCGCAGGCGCTCCAGGTACCGCGCCAGGCGGACACGCAACCGCAGCAGATGCATCGGCCACGCATCAGGTGATTTGCGTATGACGCGGTCGGCCAGGAGTTCGCAGCGCGCGTAGTCGCCCACGAGCTCCGCCAGCCGCGCCCGCTCCGCGAGCGCCTCCGGGAAGTCCGGCCACGACTCCAGGGCCGCCTCCAGCTCGCGCGTCGCCTCCGCGCGCAGCCCGTCGATCTGCGACCAGTCCTTTTCGGCGCGACCGATCGCCGCGGCGCGCGCATCCGCCGGAGCGCCCGCGGCGAGCGCCACCGCCAGGTCCCGCATCCAGCGGCGCTCGCGCTCCGTCAGCTCGCGCGCCCGGTCCATGCGTTTGCGCGCCGCCGCGCGCTGCGCCGCCGCCTTCTCCGCCTGCGCGCGGGCATCGCGCGCCGTCGTGTTCCCGGGGTCGAGGGTCAGCACCGCCGTGAAGAGCGGCAGGGCCTCCGCCGGCTCGCCGGACTCCGCCGCCTTCAGCGCCGCGGCAAGTTGCACCCCCGCCTCCCGCCGCCGCGCGACCTTCTGCGCCTGCGTCCACGCGCCGGCGCCGATCAGCGCCACGACCGCCGCGCCGACGACGAGCGCCACCCGGCGTCGCACCAGGCCGCGCCAGGTCCGCCCCAACGCCGACGGCGGTCGCGCCGCGATCGGCTCCCCTTCCAGCCAGGCATCCAGGTCCTCCGCCAGCGCGCCCGCCGAGGCATAGCGCCGGGCCGGGTCCTTCTCCAGACACTTGAGAATGATCGTCTCCAGGTCGCGGTCCAGGCGCGAATTCAGCGCCCGCGGCGGCCGCGGTTCGTCGCGCACCACCGACTCCAGCGTCTTCAGCGCCGTCGCACCCGCGAAGGGCGGCTTCCCGGTGGCCAGTTCATACAGCGTTGCCCCGAGGCTGTAGACGTCGCTCCGCGCCGAGATCTTGCGCACCTGACCCTGTGCCTGTTCCGGCGGCATGTAGGCGGGCGTGCCCATGACCTGCCCGCTCACGGTGTGCACCGAGCGGGCATGCAGGTTCTTCGCCAGCCCGAAATCGGCGACCTTGGGAATCAGCCGGCGGCCCGGCGCGCCGTGCGCCGCAGAGCGCCTGGCCGCGGAGGAGCCGTGACCCCGCGCACTCCCGCCGCCCGCGCCTCGTGCCGGGGCGGCCGCGCCCGCGCGGTCGTGCGTCCCGCTCTTGCGCCCGCGCCGCGGCCCGCGAGCGCCGGAGGGCAAGACCTCGGAGCCCGGTGGCGCCCCCCCGGCCGGCTCTCCGGATACGGTTTCTGCCGTACTCTCCGCGACGCCCTCCCCGCCGCGCGCCTCCGCCGCGGCGCCGGGCTCCGGCGGCGGGCGCACGATCAGGATGTTCGCCGGCTTGAGGTCGCGGTGGATGATGCCCTGCGCATGGGCGTAGTCGAGGGCGAACGCCACATCGCGCAGCACGGACGCCGCTTCGTGCGGCGTCAGCGGCGCGTCCCGCATCAGTCCATCGAGCCCGCCGCCGGCGACGAATTCCATGGTGAAGTACGCGGCGCCGTCGAGCGTGCCCACCTCGTAGATGGCGGCGATGTGCTCGTGGGAAAGCGCGGCGGCGGCGCGGGCCTCGCGCCCGAAGCGCTCGACCTCGTCGGCGCCGGCCCGTTCGCCGGCCAGCAGCAGCTTGAGCGCCACGGTGCGGCGCAGTTCGCGATCGTAGGCGCGGTAGACGACGCCCATGCCGCCGCGGCCGAGCTCGTGCACCAGGACGTATGTGCCGAAGGCGTTTTTGGGATCGGCGGCGGCGGCCGCGACGTCGGGCGGCAGGCCGGCGGCGCCCGCGTGCGCGGGCGGGGGCGGCACCGGCTGGGTGCGCGTGGCGCCCGTGGGCTCGGCGGCCCGCCCGTCGCGGCTGGTGGAAACGGTAGTAGCCGGCGGGGGCACGCGCACCGTCTCCGCCGCGCCGGCGTCCGCCGCGGCGCCGGGCGCCGCGGTCGCGGGTCCGGGAGTGGGGTGCGGGACGCGGCGGGGCGGTTG
>JACRIP010000044.1 GCA_016220045.1 Planctomycetota bacterium | reverse complement strand
TTGGGTGATTGGGTGATTGGGTGATTGGGTGATTGGGTGATTGGGTGATTGGGTGATTGGATGATTGGGTGATTGGGTGATTGGGTGATTGGGTGATTGGGTGATTGGGTGATTGGCGAAGTTTTGTTTGAGTGCTGGGGTGATCCGGGAGATTCAATCACCCAATCTCCCGATCACCCAATCACTCAATTTTATCGACGAAGGAGCTGATCATGGAGACTGCTACGGGAACGCTGCGCCTCAAGACCGGCCTGGCCGAAATGCTCAAGGGCGGCGTGATCATGGACGTCGTGAACGCCGAGCAGGCGCGCATCGCCGAGGCGGCGGGCGCGGCGGCGGTCATGGCGCTCGAACGCGTGCCCGCGGACATCCGCGCGCACGGCGGCGTCGCGCGCATGGCGGGCGTGTCGAAGATCCGGGAAATCCAGGAGGCGGTCTCGATCCCGGTGATGGCCAAGTGCCGCATCGGGCATTTCGTGGAGGCCGAGATGCTCCAGGAAATGGGCGTGGACTTCATCGACGAAAGCGAGGTCCTCACCCCCGCCGACGAGGCGCACCACGTGGACAAGTTCGCCTTCCGCGTGCCCTTCGTCTGCGGCGCCCGCGATCTGGGCGAGGCGCTGCGCCGCATCGGCGAAGGCGCCGCGTTGATCCGCACCAAGGGCGAGGCCGGCACCGGCAATGTCGTCGAAGCCGTGCGCCACATGCGCCAGATCATGAGCCAGATGCGCCGCCTCACCACGCTGCGTCCCGAGGAACTGATGGCCGAGGCCAAGAACCTCGGCGCGCCCTACGAAATCGTGCGCCTGGTCGCCGAGACCGGCAAGCTGCCGGTGCCGAATTTTGCCGCCGGCGGCATCGCGACCCCCGCGGACGCGGCGCTCATGATGAAGCTCGGCGCGCAGTCGAACTTCGTGGGCTCGGGGATCTTCAAGTCGGGCGATCCGGCGCGGCGCGCGGCGGCGATCGTCAAGGCGACGACGCACTTCGCCGACCCGAAGGTCCTGGTCGAGATTTCGGCCGACCTGGGCGAGCCGATGGTCGGCATCGAGATCGACCGCAAGCCGGAAGCCCAGTTGCTGCAGACCCGGGGATGGTAGCGAAGTCCAACGTCCCAGGTCCCAGAGAGTCCAAAGTCCCAAGTCCAAGGAGTCCCAAGTCCAGAGTCCCAAGAGTCCAAGTCGGGCTCGCGCGCGAAATCGAACAGCAATAGCACCGGCCGATTGCGGATTAGCTCCCGGCCTTTCCGGCTTGCGCCAATCCGCAATCCGAAATTCGAAATCCGCAATTCTGGACGCGTTGTCAGGCAGCGTAGGAATAGGGATCCACAGTCCGACGGGTTGACGGTTCGAGGCCGGCTCCGCGGGGTCGGTCGGCCCTCCCGGCGCTTGGTGTTGGAGAGACTCAACCATGAACCCGACGATCGGCGTGCTCGCCCTGCAGGGCGATTTCGCCGCGCATGTGGCCGCGCTCGGGGACGCGGGCGCGCGCGCGGTCGAGTGCCGCACCGTTGCTCAGGTAAATGCCGTAAACGGACTGGTGATCCCGGGCGGGGAGAGCACGACGCTCCTGCGGCTGCTCGACGGCACCGGGATCGAGGGGGCGGTGCGGGCGCTGGTGGCGCGGGGCGGGGCGGTCTTCGGGACCTGCGCCGGCGCGATCCTGGTCGCGCGCGAAACGGTGCGGCCGGCGCAGGCCGCCTGGGGTCTGCTCGACATCACCGTCGAGCGCAACGCCTACGGCCGGCAGGTGGACAGCTTCGAGGGCGCGGTGCCGGGCGGGCCCTTCGGCGCGGCACCGCTGCCGCTCATCTTCATCCGGGCGCCGCGCATCCGGCGCGTGGGGCCGGGCGTGGAAACGCTGCTCGCGCTCGCCGGGGAACCGATCCTGGTGCGCGCCGGGCGCGTGCTGGCGGGGACCTTCCATCCGGAATTGACCGGAGACCGCCGCGTGCACCGCGCGTTCGTGGAGCTGTGCGTGGCGCGGGGGGCGGAAGTGGCGGGGCGGTAGGGAGGGACTCCATCCTCGGCCTTTGTGGCGCCGGCGTCCGCGCCTGCGCCGCGGGCCAACCGGGGTACGATCGTGCCACGGAACGGCGCGCCGGGCCGCCGGAGTTCAGCGCCCCCCGGCGCCCCCGCGGAGATCCTCGCCCAGGTAGGCCAGGTATTGGCGATAGGCATAAACCCGGTTGCGTTTGCGCCCGGTGATTTCGCGCGCAATGCCCAGGCGGGTGAGCACCGCCATGCCGGTCGCCGACGCCGGGAAGGAGAGCCCGGTCCGACGCCGGACTTCCCCCAGCGAGGCCAACGGGCGCTCCCGCAGCACGTCGTGAACCCGCAGCGCGGAGCCGGCCGCGCGCCCTTGCTCCTGGATGCGCGCGCGATCCTTCTGGAACAGGGCGACCAGGCGGCGCGCCGTGGCGACGGCGCTATCCGCCGTCGCGCGCACCCCGGTGAGGAAGAACTCCAGCCACGCCTCCCAGTCCCCCTCGGTGCGCACCTGGTTCAGCAGCCGATAGTACTCCTCCCGCTGCTCTTTCAAGTAGAGGCTCAGATAGAGCATCGGCTCCTGCAGCACGCCGGCATGACAGAGCAGGAGCGTGATCAGGAGCCGGCCGACCCTTCCGTTCCCATCCAGGAACGGGTGGATCGTCTCAAACTGCACATGCGCAAGGGCGGCCTTCACGACCACCGGGAGCCCCGTGCGATCATCGTTCAGGAACCGCTCCAACGCCGTCATGCAGTCCGCCAGCGCCTGGGGCGGCGGGGGTACGAACCGCGCGTTGCCGGGCCGCGTTCCGCCGATCCAGTTTTGGGAGGTGCGGAAGTGGCCGGGCTCCTTCTCGCTGCCGCGCCCGCGTTTCATCAGCTTCTCGTGGATTTCCCGAATCAACCGGTTGCACATGGGAAAGTCGTTGCGCAATCGCTTCAGTCCGTGCTCCATGGCGGCGACGTAGTTCGAGACTTCGACGACATCGTCGAGCGGCACACCGGGCGCCTCCGTCATCTCGAAGAGCAGGAGATCCGACAGCGAGGACTGCGTCCCCTCGATCTGGGAGGAGAGCACCGCCTCCTTCCGCACGTAGGTGTAGAGGAAGAGGCGAGGATCCGGCAGCAGGGCGGCAATGCTGTCCAGCCGGCCGACGGCCAGCAGCGCCTGCTCGAGCAGCGCCTGGAGCGCCCCGCGGAACTCGATCGGTGGCACCGGCGGCAAGGGATGCGGTACGAAGGCACGAACCGGTTCGCCGCCCAGGATCAACGTCGCGAACTCCCCAGTCTCCCCGCGCTGCATGGGCGAGTGTCCTTATTCAGAGTTCGTGCATGGCGCTGAATGCTATTAATAATTACGTCGTAATTCTAAATAACTACGAGGGCTTTGGCAAGTGCTCTCTGTCGGCTGTTCAGTCCCAGCCCCTCCCTCACGGAACGCGCTACGTCACCGCCAGCCCCGCCTGCCCCGCAAACCGCGCCACCGCCCGCGCCGCCAGGTCGCGCGTGGCGGCCCGCGTCATGCCGGTCGCCGCCGGCGCCTCCGGGTGCAGGCTGACGACGCGCAGCCGCCCCGCCGCCCGGTCCGCTTTCAGGTCCACCCGCGCGATCAGGCGTTCCCCCGCCAGCACCGGTAGGCAGAAGTACCCGTAGGTGCGTTGCCCGATCGGCTTGAAGATCTCCACGGTCAGCGCGAACCCGAAGAGCTGCGCGACCCGCTTGCGGTCCCAGAGCACGGGATCGAACGGGGACAGGAGTACGGGCTTTTCCGGAGACGGGCGCAGGCGCAGCAGCCGGTCCGCGAGATCCCGGGCCGCGGGCAGGATCCAGCCGGGCGCCGGGCGGCCCCCCCGCTCCGGCGCGGCGAGGGCGCACGGCGTGATCGTCCCGGCCGCGGCCAGTTCGGCGAACGCGCGGCGCAGTTCCTCCTTCACGCCGCGCAGGCGGAAGGTCTGCGTCAGGGTGGCGGCCGACGCCCAGCCGTGGCCGGCGAGCGCCTGCAGCAGCAGCAGCTTCAGCGCGGCAACCGTCGTCGGTTCGGGCGCGGCACGGACCGCGGCAGGGATGACGCGCTCGGGCAGGTCGAAGATCCGCTGAAACGCGCGCCGCTCCCGGATGGCCAGTTCGCCGGAGCGCCAGAGGGCGAGGGCCACCTGCTTCGCCGGCTTGTGGTCCCACCACCCGTCGCCGTCGCGTTCGCCTTCGAGATCGAGGGCGCGGAGTGGGCCGTCCGTGCGGATGCGGCGGAGCAGGTCGCGGGCGAGGTCGCGGTGGGCGGCGATGACTTCGCCCCACCAGGGTGAGCCGGCGTAGAGGCGGCGGCGCCAGCCGAAGGCGGGGTAGAGTTCGAGCGGCATCCAGCTCGCCTCGTGGCCCCAATATTCGAAGAGCGGGGCGCCGGGCGCGAGGAGGGTTTCGCCGAGCGCGGCGTCGCAGTGGGGGAGGCGGGACATGAGGACGATGGAGTGGCTGCGCGCGCCGGCGACGGAGACGGTGTCGAGCTGGAGGTAGCCGAAGCGGCGGATCAACGCGTGGGCGGCGGCGCGGGGCGCGAGGCGGGTCCACATCGGGAGGAGGAGTCCGGCGTTGAAGAGGGCGAGGCGCCGGGCGGCGTGGGGGGAGATCGTTTCCATGGGGTGTTCGCCTGGCCTGCACGGGGGGGGGCGGGGGGCGCGGCGGGCGTCGGTCCCCACCAGGACAGCACCCAGGCGGCGCCGCCGCCAACCCGGGTTCCGCCAGGGACCGCCTCCGATGAGCGCGACGCGACCGCCTGCCGTCGTGGTCGTGGCGCCCCGGGGAGCGCGCGCGGCCCTCGGTGGGGCGGTCGTGTGCGGATTGTAGCGGCGGGCGCGGCCCGCGCGCAACGGCAATCGCGGGGGGGGGGCGCGGCGTGCGGGGTACCGCCTCCGGTCGCGGGGCGGCGGGCATGCCTGTCCGTATCTGGGAGTGATGCGAAAGGGCCACGAAGGGAGAACGGGAACACGAAGGGCCACGAAGCGGGAACCACGAAGCGCCACGAAAGGGGCCGGGACGTGCCGCGCGTGCCGGGAATGCAGAGTCGCGAGCCGGCAGCGATTCACGCGTCCCGTCCCGGCCCCCCTTGGTGGCCCTCTGTGTTCCGTCATTCTACGCCCGCCCAGGCGGGTGCGACAAGGCCGACAGCTACGGACATGCACCCGCGCGGGGGTCGCGGCTTGCTCCGGTCGGCGTCGATGTGTTATGCTGGCCGCGCGATGACTGCTCGGCCCGGGTGGTGGGTGCGGTCGCTGTCTCAGGGGATCTCCTCGGGCAGCTCGGCTGTGCAGCGGCGGTCGTCAGCGTGTCGCGCCCGGACCTTGGCACGGCGCTGCGCGAGAATCGTCTTGTCGGGGCGGCCCTTGTGGCCGCCCCCTCGTGGCCAATCCAGCAGCGGGTGCCGGCCAGGCTGCATGGGGAGGCCATCCCCTGCGCCGCCGGCGATGGGGGACAGGCCAAGACCCGTCCCCCAGCGGTGGCGTATCTGGGGGCGACCGAGACGCTCGACGGGGGTGCGGTGCTGCCGGGTTTGGCGCTGCCGGTGGGGGAGCTTTTCGCCGAGCTGGATCGTCAGGCGAAGGCCTGATCCCAGCGCAGGAGGGGACGCCGGTGCAACGATCGCTGTTTCCGGATGCGTTCGAGGTGGAGGAGGACGCGCTGGCCGCGCTGGCGGAGCTGGATCTGGCGGGTGCGGCGCACGGGCTGGCGCGGGCGCGTGCGCTCAATCCGACGCTGCCGAATCTGGTGGTCTTCGAGGAGGTGGTGGCCTATCTGGGCGGGCATTTGCGGGGGCCGGGCGGGG
>JACRIP010000280.1 GCA_016220045.1 Planctomycetota bacterium | reverse complement strand
TCGCGCTGCGCGCCAAGGTCGGCGCGCAGCCCCCGCCCCCTGAACTCGAGGCCGCGCTCGCCGACCTGGCCGACGAGGAGGCGCTTTTCCGGCGGCTGCTCGCGCGCATCGCGGACGCCGCGCAGCCGTTGCTCGAAATTCCGCTCGACGAGAGGATGACCGGCCGGGTGCGCCGCGCCGACACCGAGCGCTTCGTGGCCGAGGGCACTCTCGCCGCTCCGGCGGGCGCGGCCGGCGCCGCCGCCGGGACGTTCGAAATCGCGCGCGCCTGGGCCGAGCTGCCGCCGATTCAGCTCTACCAGCAGTTCTACTGCGCGCTCGGCCTTTCCGGCGCGGAGAACCTGCCGGTCGCGGGCTTCCTGTGGAACCACGGCCTCGAAGGCGAGGCGACCGCGCTCCTGGCGCGCATTCGGCGCGGTGGTGGACCGGCGATCGCGGCGGTCGACGCCCTGCTGGCACGACGACGGGGAATTCCCGTACCCGCGGGCGGGTTCGTCGAAGTCGCCGGGCGGCTGCTGACGCCCGAGGAGCGGGACACGGAGGCGCGCAAGCGCGAAGCGGACAAGCGGCGGGCGCACGAGGCCGAGGAGGCGGCGAAGCTCGCCACGGCGGGCGAGCAGGCCGGGCGGCTCCTCGAGCGCGCCGACGCGGCCGAGCGCGAGCAGGAATTCGTGCTCGCGCGCTCGATCCTCGCGGCGGTCGCGGCGCGCTTCCCCGAGACGCCGGAGGGGAAGAAGGCCAAGCAGCGGCTGGCGAGTCCGGTGGTCGGCGTGGTCCCGCTGGCCGAGGGCGGGCGCAAGGAGAACCGCTTCGACCTGGCGATCCTGGGCGACGGCTACACCCTGGAGCAGCAGGACTCTTTCCTGAAACAGGCGCGTCAGATCTCCGAGAAGCTCTTCCGCGAGGAACCGTTCAAGGAGTATGAAGAGTTCTTCAACGTGCGCGCGGTGGCGGTGGAGTCGGCGGAGTCGGGTTTCGACATTACGCCGGGGACGACGCAGAAGAACACGGCGCTGGGCGGCGGCTCCGCGTATGACCTGATGGTGGTGGATCACGCGCAGGTGCAGCGGGCGCTACGCGGGCTGCCGAACGACGGGCTGGCGATCGTGCTGATCAACGGCGGCGGGACCACCGGGACGGGGGGCGGCGGGGTGCTGGCGATGGGGTCGGCGGCGGCGGGGATCTTGCACCACGAGATCGGGCATGCGATGGCGGGGCTGGGGGACGAGTACGAGACCAAGGTGGGCGCGGCGGCCATCGGCGCGTCCTCCGAGTCGAAGAAGAAC
The DNA here is from genome assembly GCA_016220045.1 of Planctomycetota bacterium. Classification (GTDB taxonomy): domain Bacteria; phylum Planctomycetota; class MHYJ01; order WSZJ01; family JACPWG01; genus JACRIP01. Next base: position 5,818 of record JACRIP010000280.1, on the reverse strand, counting down.
CGGCCGGGGTTTTCCCTCGTGAACGGCCAGTGGGTGCGCACGCAGGAGCTGCCGGCGCGCGCGCTGGCGGCGAACCTGATGGAGGGCTCGAACGAGGCGGCGATGAAGGCGCTGTGTCCGTGGAAGCACTGGATCGAGAAGGGGCAGGACAACTGGCGGTCGCGCGGGATGCAGGAGGTGGGGCTGTTCGAGGGCGGGGGGATGAAGACGCATGACGTATGGCGGCCGCAGCGGGACTGCCGGATGCGGGACGCGTCGCTCGACTACTGTGTCGCCTGCATGGAGCGGATGGTACTGGCGATGTACCGGGCGGTGCGGGGGATCGACGCGTGGGAGCCGGCGACGGAGGCGGTGGCGGTGCTGGCGTCGAAGCCCTGCCACTTTTCGGTGACTACGATCGCGCCGCGCACGCACGCGCTGGAGGTGGCGTGGACGTACAAGGCGGAGGAGCTGCGGGAGGCGAAGCCGGGGGAGACGGTGGCGGCGGAGACGCCGGGGAAGCCGTTGCCGGGCGGGGTGGCGCAGGGGAAGGACGGGGAGCGGGTGTACTTCTGCGACGTGGCGGCGGGGGCGTTGGCGCCGGGCCGGTGGGAGGTTACGGCGACCGCCGTAGACCGGACCGGGTACGTGCTGCTCGACCCGGACCAGCGGCTGCGCGCGACCCGGACGTGGCGGGTGGAGATCAAGTAGGGGGGGGGCGAACGCCCGGCTGGACAGGAGACGCCCATGCGACCGCTGAGCTGGCTGATCGGGGTTGCGCTCGCCATCACCCTCTGCTGCGCCGATGACGCCCCGCCCCCGCAGGACCCGATCGACGCCCTACTGGAGTACGAGCTCTGGCCCGAGCTGCCGGGGGGCATGGAGCTCCCACCGTGGACTCCCGGGCCGGACGGGCGCCCGACCGCCGATGCGCCGGCTGAGGCCGTCTACGACTTCTGGTCCACGGCCTGCGCGCGCATGCAGTCCGCGCGACGGCCGACCATCGCTCCCGCCCAGGCGGAAACCCTCCTCTCCCTGGTCGAGCGACGTCCGGCATTCATTGACAGTGTGATCAGGTGTTTGCCCGAAACGGCAGAGGCGGTGGAGCGGGTACGAAAGCTGCACGCGGCGCGAGGACCGAAGCACGCCGCGGGCGCGGGCTGCTGCGCGCTGAGCGAATGGCTCCTGTCCCACGGGGCCGTCCCCCTGGAACATACGCGTGCGGTCGCTGCGGGCGCGCGAGCGCTCGAGCAGTTGTCGTACATACAGGGGGAACCGGAGCTGCGCGCGCTCGCCCGCTTCGACTGGGGCGCGGCCGCGCCGCTCCTGGAGCGCTTCGCGAGTGGCGACCAACCCGCCCTCGCGACGCTGGCGGTGGGGCTGCAATTCGCGCACGCGGCAGGCGACGGGGAGGCGGCGACGGCGGAATCCCTGCGCCGGCGTCTCCAGACCGTCGCGACGAATCCCGCGGCGCCCGCGCTGGCCCGTGAGCGGGCGTGCCGCGCCCTGGCCGGCACCCCCTGGGACGGCCGCGACGAGTGGATCGTAGCGCTCCTGCGTGACGCGTCGCTCCGCGAACCGCAGACCGACGATGGGGTTTCGAGTCTGCTCGCCGGAGCCGTCGCCGAGGACCCCGCGCACTGGCTCCCGCTCGTCGTGGCGCAGATCAGCAGCTCCGACCGGGCGGCCCATGACGCCGCCGTGAACTGCGTCACCCGCTTCTGCGGTGCCGACGCCCTGCCTGAGGCCCTGCGCCCGCTGCTTCCCTGGTTGGAAGATCCGGGCTGGTCGTCGGCGTGCGGCCGCGAGGAACTGGTCAAAGGGCTCGCCGTCGTCCCCCTGCCCGAAAGCGTCCCCGGCCTGATCCGGGAAGTACGGCGCGCCGACGAGAACGAACTCATCGCCGCCGCCAAGGCGCTCCAGCGCCAGGGCGACGCGCGAGCGCTCGACGCGCTCCGCCAGGCGTTCGCCCGCACCGGCTGCGATCGCGCGCGCCCGGACATCGTCAACGCGCTGGTGGAGTGCGGGCTGGGACTCAAGGAGCGCGCGGACGCCATCATCGCCGCGACCGCCGCGCAGGCGACGCCGGGAGCTGCGCCGGATCCGTCGCATGAGGCGGCACTCGGAAGGCTCCTGTTGGAAGGGCATCACGCCGACGAGGGGATCGCGGAGGAATTGTTCCGGCGCGCGGAGGGCCTTGATCGCGAGCGCCCGGAGGCGGCGCTCCGGCTGCGCGCACTCGTCATGTCGATGCCCGGCAAGGCATCCGCTTGGCTCCTGGCCGAGCCGATCACGCGCGGCGAGCTGGAGCCCCGAACGGTCCGCGGGGCGCTCGCGCGCAGGAAGGCGCTCGCGGCGAGCTTTCCCCTGCTCCTGGAACCGCTCCTGCTACGCCGCGGGGCGATCCGCGGAGTCGCCGCGGTCCTCCTGGAGCGGCCGGAGGAGAGGCTGAAGATCCTGTCGTCGCCTGATCGCGAGGCCGCCCGCGCCCTGCTTGCGTGTGCCCGACTGACGGGCGACACGCTCCCCGCCGCGGATGTGGCCCGCCTCTTCGATACGGGAGACCCCCGAGTAGCGAAGGCGGCGCGGCGGTACCTCGAGGAAGTCGGGGGAATCGAGGGGCGACGCGCCCTGCTGGCCCGGCCGGAGATGAAGGGGACGATCCTCGGCCTGGAAATCGACCGGTTCCGGGAGTTCGTGCCCTGGGAGGCGCGCCTCCAGAAGGAGCTGGCGCAGGCCGGCGGGCCGTCAGAGGTGATCGCCGTCTTGAACTGCGGTGACAGCGGTGGCCAGATCGTCATTCGGGTGCGCGACGGCAAGGCGCGGCTTGCGGTTCACGAGTGGTCGGGGCGCCGACTGAGCAGAGAACTCTCGGGCGCGGAGTTGGCCGGTTTGCGCGCCGATCTCGCGGCGGCGAAGGCCGATGGGCTTGACCGGTTCTGGACCCATAACTACGGTTCCGCCGCGTGGGAGTATCTCCACCTGATGCCTGAGGGGGGAATACGGGTCGTCATGGATGTGCTCGGCGGCGAGTCCCCGCACAACGAGCTGGTGAACCGCTTTCGCGCCCTCGCCGACCCGGCGCGACTCCGGCCCTTCCACCCGGTCACGGATGCCGTGGCGGGGGCGCAGCTTCTCTACACGGATTTGACGCGGAAAGTGCTCGCGCCGGTCGTGGAGGATGGAACCCTCAAGCTGCTCTTGCAGGAGGAGGGAGGAGCTGAGCAACTCTACCTGTTCGTGTCGGTCACAGAACCGCAGAAGGCGCTGTGGCGGACGTTCCTGGACGGCAAGCTGGGAGTGGAGTCCAAGCCGCCGGCCTGTGTGCTCAAGACCGACTTCGACGCGAAACTCCCGAACGGGATGCTGGTACACCATCCTCCCTTCAGGTGGCAAACCCGCATCGGCGCTGCGCAAGTGGTCAGCGGATGGGGGACCCGGTCGGATGGGTTGTGGACGCCGGGGTTGTGGTGGGTTCGGACCGGGGAGAGTCCCCGCTGCATCGCGGCGGGGAACATCGCGCATCCGATCGTCACGCCGGACGGCCGATGGATCGTCGCCGCGGAGACGGCCGGCTCCTGGGCGATTCCCAACTATGTGGTCCGGGTCGATCCGGAGAGCGGCGAGAAGCTGCGCGTCGACCTGCCGGAAGCGGACAACTTCAATCCGGTGGCCTACGTCGCGGAGCACCATGCGGTCCTCCTGACGCGGTATGGGGACGCGCGCCGCTTTGACGGCACCTCGCCGACCGGCCCGCTCGAGCCCGAGTTCTACCTGTTCGTGCCCGAGAACGCAGGGGTCCGGCGCGTCACGGGAGAGTTCGGTCCCTGGGAGGGGCAGTCGCTCCGCTCGCTGCAGCCGACGGGCCGGCCGCACCAGGCATGGGCGGCGCGACGCAACGAGCGCATCCAGGGGACTGACCTGGGGCGGTACGACACTCGCGACTTCACTTTCGAGGTCGTGGCCTCCTATCCCGCGCTGCAGTTCGACAGTATGACGTCCTGGGTCGACGAGGAGCGGGGCATGGTGTATGTCGCCTTCAGCGGCGACCTGCTGTCGCTGCCGCTCCCGCAGACGAAGGCCCCGAAGTAGGAGCCGCCGCGAAAGCAGCCGTGTCCTGCCCTGCGCGTGCAGGCGAGGACGCCTGCACCACAACTACGGTAGACCTCGCGGACGATCAGCGATCCGGACGCCGCGCATAGAGGCGGCGCGCCAGCAGATGCGTCGGCAGGTAGAAGGCGAGCGGGTACCACGCCATCACGGCGGCGAGGTAGAGGAGCGGCGGGAGGGTGGTCTGGATGTGGCCTGCCCCTCCGAGACCGTAGACCCAGTTCTGGTTCTTCCAGTCCGGCGTGAGCAGCCAGGTGGCGGGCAGGAGCACCATCGTGATCGCCGTCTGCAGCCGCCAGCCGCGCGGGTCATAGCCCACCCGCCCCACCGCCCAGAGCAGGTAGAAGGGCAGGATCAGGTGAAACAGGGAAATCGAACGGATGCCGAGCGGAAGGTCCGCCTGAAACATGTACTCGGTGCCGCCGATCAGGTGTTTGCCCGATACGAGGCCGCCGCCGAAGTCCACCGCCCAGAGCAGTCCGACGAGCAGGTTGGAGCAGAGCTGGCTGGAGAGCAGGAGCGGGCTCCGGCGCCAGGTGCCGACGCAGGTGAGGATGAGGGCGACGTCGCAGAGCCAGAGGAAGTTGCGCCAGCCGTAGTAGTCGAGGTAGGCCGGCACCCAGAGGACGAAAAAGCAGGCGGTCGCCACCAGCGCGGCGCGCGGCAGCCCGCGCGGAGCGGGGGTCGCGGGCGGAGAACCGGCCGCGAGCGCGGGGGCGGGCGCAGGTGCGGAGGGAGAGTCCGCGGCGGACGCGCCGGCGGGGGTCGGCGGGGGGATCACCGGCCGGGCGCCCCGGTGCGCAGCTCGGCGTCGCGCGGCGGTTCGCCCAGGCCGCCGCATTGACCCCGGCACTGCCCGCGACAGCCGCAGGCGTCGCCGTGGTTGCAGCGCACGCGATCGGTCGCGCAGGCCTCCGTACACACCGTGAGGTCGATGCGCACGTTCGTGCCGGCCGTGCCCCGCGACGGCGGCTCCTCGTCGTGACGGTGGCGGTTCACCGTCGGCGCCTCGGGCGGCGGGCCGGCAGGGGTGCAGCCGCCGACCAGGGCCGCGAGGACGAGGAGCGCCGCGCCGGCGGTACCCATCCACGCGGAACGCAACGCCCGCTGAAACGGACTCGACATGCTGCTGCTCTCCGAGTGCCGATCACGAAAACACCTGCCCGCGTGACGCCGCAAAAGGGTCGCGGCGGACCCGCCGTGCGGTACCTGGCGGGGGTCGTCTTGAGGCTGATCTTTACCCACAAGTCCGGCTGCTGGAGACCGTACACTCGCTCCCATGGGCAAGGGCTTGGAGGCTTGTAGTCCCGGGCTTCAGCCCGGCAACCCTAGACGCGCGCGCCGGAGAGGGCCGCTCGATCCGTCTCCGGCCCGGAGTACGCCGTGGGCAGCCGGCCTAAAGGCCGGCGACGAACCCGGGCTGAAGCCCGGTACTACAAACCCGACGATCCGGACGCCCACGGGGCGGTCGCTGCGAAGCCCCGCCCCATCGGTACGGTGTCCAGCCCGGACTTGTGGGCAACGATCAGGTCTGTAGGGGCGGCCCCGGTGGCCAACCCATCGTGGCCGGCCCAGCAACGGTTGTCAGCCCGGCCACCCGGGTGCGGGCATACCCCTGCGCCTCCGGCTACGGGGGACAGGCAGACGCCCGCCCCTGCCAAATCTCGGGTTTTGCGCGGACCACCGCCGACATCAAGATTTGTGCGCCGGTCTCCTCCGCACAGTCACC
>JACRIP010000279.1 GCA_016220045.1 Planctomycetota bacterium | reverse complement strand
CACCAACACCGCCCCGCCCACCTCAATCACGTCCCCTTCGCGCAGCACCGCATCCAGCACCGGCCGGCCATTGATCAGGGTCAGGTTGCGGCTCCCCCCATCCCGCAGGCGATACCGATCCCCCTCCCGCTCGATGACGAAGTGGATCTTCGAGACGCGCTTGTCCTCGAGGCGAATGTCGCTCTCGGACGACCGTCCAACGGTTACCCGGTCCCGCTCCAAGCGATGGACCGCGGAGGGTTCCGTGTTCTGGACCGTCAGCATGCCGACCACGCGTCTTCTCCCAGTGTCACCCGTCCGCCCACACTGCAATTGACGGGCCGCCTGCACGCCGACACGCCTCGATGCAACCCCTTACCGGGCAAGGGGCCGACGGAATCGCGCGCGGCCTCGCTCACGCCAGTTTACATGGCGCATGGACCGCTTACAAGCGCGGGCGCCCAACTGCGTGCATGCCCGGCAATGCGGAGCTACGACTGAACCACAGAGGCACAGAGATACGGAGACGACGGGAACGAGGAGGAGCCCGTTCCGCGCCTTCATCACCGGCTCGCGTGTCTCCCCACCACGCTCTCTGGCGCGGAACGGTCTCCTCCTCGTTCCCGTCGTCGTCTCTGTGCCTCTGTGTCTCTGTGGTTCCGTTCGTCGGTTCGAGCGGAGCGGGTCCGTTGCGGCACCCCGGCGGACTACTTCCCCCCCTGCGCTCCGTGCCGTCCGATCTCCTCCAGTCGAAACAGGCAGATCCAGCGCGACACCGGGTCGTCGGGCAGGCTGACCAGCGTGTTCTCGTAAAGTGTCGGCGCGTAGGCTCCGGCGGGATTCTCCAGGCGCAGCCACGGCGGATTCCGCTCCAGGAAACGCCTGACTTCCGGAAAAGCGGTTTGGCCCCACCCCACGGGATCGGCGGGGCCCGTGGGCGAAGCCGGCACGAGCAGGCCGTGGCCGACCTGGAGCTCCAGGCGAAAGGTGTAGTCGAGCATGAGATGCGTGAAGCCGCGCGCGCGGGCGGCCGTCAGCCATTCCTCCGCCCGCTCCGCGCCACCCGGCTCCCGCAGCAGCGCCCCCAGCGGCGAGGCCGACTCGCCGAACTCGATTTGAAAGGGAATCAGGAGGTCCGCCCCCATCGGGGCCAGGACGACGCCGAGCCGTCCCGCTTCCCGCTCGGCTTCGAGCGCCTGCGTGGCCGCTTCGTAGGCGGAGCGGAGTTTCACGATTTCGACGGCCGGTGGGAGCTGCGTCGCGGGCAGGAGGAGCGCGAGCGCCGCGGTCACCCAGGGGCGGAGGTCCGCGGCCCCGTCCGGCCCGCGCGCGCGGCGACGCGCCGCGAAATCCACGACGGCGCCGCCGCCGAGCCCGGCGAGCAGGGTCAGCGGGAGCAGGGTCGCGACAAAGCGGCGCGGCGCCCAGGTGTCCAGGCGGAAGCCGTTGCCGAGCAGGATCAACAAGAGCCCGAGCAGGACGACGTCCAGCGGGCGGCGCCGCCGGGCGGCGACCACGACGCCGATGACCGCCAGGAGCAGCACCGGGGGGGTCGCGTAGTTCCAGAAGTAGACGAGGTGGTCCAAGGCCAGGCGGGAGGCGAATCCCTGCCCGGCCACGTCCTTCACGTAGGCCCGGTAGAGCCCGTCGTGGAACCACGGTTGCACCCGGAAGATCCCGTAGAGCAGAACCAACCCGGCCCCGGCCCCGGCGCTCCATGCCCCCGCGACGACCGCCAACGCGCGCCGGGTGATCGCCTTATGCCGCAGCAGGGGGACCAGGGCCAGCGCCAGCGCACCGGCCCCCAGCGCGGCCGCCTCGGAGACGAAGCAGGCGGCGGCGTAGAGCGCGCCGGAGACCAGGGCGTACCCGCCCGGGTGAGCGGCCGGCGCACCGGGCAGGGCGCCGGGCAGCGCCCGCGCCAGGAGCAGGAGTCCGAGCGTCTGGAACGCGAGGTAGGTCCCGTCGGCGAAGGCGCCGCGGTGGTAGAAGAGCAGGTAGGGCATCGCGATCGAGCAGGCCAGGGTCAGCACCCCCTCGGCGTTCCCCCAGGCCCTGCGCGCCAGCACGTAAAGGAGCGCCACCGTCACGATCCCGAGCACGGCTTGCGGGACCATGAACACCCACGGCCGGAGCTCGACCTCGTCGGTCAGCACGAGGGCGCGCAGCGGCAGGGAAAGCAACACCGCGTGCAGGGGCTTGCGATACACCGCACCTACGGTGTTGCACGCAACGGCCTCCGCCCAGAAGCAGTGGAATCCTTCGTCGGGGACGCGCAGCCCTTCGTCGCCCAGGCCCCAGGTGCGGAAGAGAACTCCCGCCACGAGCAGGAAGCCCGCCAGGCCCGCCTCCCAGCGCGGCAGGCGACCGCCGGCGGGTTCCGGCGCCCCCGCCCCTGCCGCTCCCCCAGCCCCTTCCGCGGTCGGCGTCGATGGGTTCAATGTTCCCGCTCCAACTCGGCGCGCACGACCGCGGCCAGCTCCCGCGCCACGCGGCGCCTTCCCGACTCCCGCAAATGCTCATTGATGTCGTCGCCGGGGTGCTCGAAGTCCTCCCGTCCCAGGGCGGTCGACAGGTCGAGCCAGGCAATGCCCGCGGCGCGAAGCGTGGCGCGCAGCAGCTCCAGGTTCGCGTGCATCGCCGCGGCCTCATCCGGCGCGCAGGTGCGGCCCACGAACTGCACGTCCACGGGGGTGAGGTAGGCCACCCGGACCGCCGTTGAGGCGCGCAGGGCCTCCAGGTTTGACCTGAGCCAGGGAAGTTCCGGACTGCACGCGACCTCGGCGCAGTAGCGGGCCAGGCAGCGGGCGCGGGCGACTTCCGGCGCGGGGAGGCCGGCGGGCGGCGCGTCCAGTTCCGCAAGCGGCCCGCGATCCCGCCCCGCCACCAGCACCCGCGCGCGACCGCGCGCCGCCTTCGCGTCGGCTTCGATGTCCCCCTCGAACAGGAACCCGAGGCGCCGTGCCAGCGGAAATTCCGTCGCGACCAGGTCGGCCTTGCGGCGGTGATCCCACGCAGGGAAGTGCTGCCAATGAGGGCTGAAACTGCGCAGGTTGACGGGCAGGAGCACCGCGCGCGGCCGCACGCCCTGCCCCCTCAGGTAGGCGAGTTCGCCGGCAAACATGCGCTGCCCGTGCGACGCCATGGAGAGGTTGACGACTTCCTGCTTGAGCTCCGCTGCGAGGAGCGCGGCCAGCCCCACGCCCGCCGGTTCCTCCCCGGCAACCCAGTAGACCACCGAGTCACCGAGATAGGCGATCCGCCCCGCGGTCGATCGGAGGTCACTCTGGGCCTGCGCGGCCTCGCGCGCGAGGGGTCCCGCCAGGAGGCGCAAGGTGACGCCGGCGCGCACGGCGTCCGGGCAGAGGAGCAGGAGCCCCAGGCCGAAGCCGAAGAGCGCGACCCGCAAGCCGAAGCGGAAGGGCGCGGTATTCACGCAGGCAACTCCGGAAACGGGTGACCGGCTAGAACTGGAAGTAGATGAACGGCACCGTGCGCAGGGCTCCGCAGGTGGCGATGACGAAGACGCACGCGTAGTAGACCGTCCAGCGCACGGGCAGCGGGGCGTGGGCCACCTGGAGGGGGTGGTCGCGGCGGCGCGCGATCCACTCGATCGCCAGGACACCCGCCACCAGGAGCAGGAGGTACCGGACGTTGCCGGTGCGGAGGATCGCGGGCAGGAATTCCCAGCCTGCGCGCTCGCCGCTCAGGCTCGCTCCGATCGACCGCAGGAGCGCACCCGCATGCGTCAGACTGTGCGCCCGGAAGACGATCCAGGCGCAGCAGACGAGGTGGAAGGTGATGAACATGCGGGCCAGCGTGCGGAGATCGGGGATGAGGCGCTCGCCCCCGGGCGTCTGCGGATCGGGCGCGGCGCGGCCGGGGCGCGCGGCGAGCGCCAGGCCGTGCACGAGTCCCCAGACCGGGTACGTCAGCGCCGCCCCGTGCCACAGGCCGCTGGACACGAAGGTCAAGAGCAGGTTCAGGCGGCGACGCGGTTCGCTCCCCCTGCTCCCGCCGAGCGGAATGTACACGTAATCCCTGAACCAGGTCGAGAGCGACACGTGCCAGCGATGCCAGAACTCGCCCAGCGATTGCGAAAAGTACGGGTAGGCGAAGTTCCGCGTGAGCCGGAAGCCGAAAAGGCGGGCGCAGCCGATGGCGATGTGCGAATAGCCGGCGAAGTCCCCATAGATCTGGAGCGCGAAGAAGTAGGTGGCCAGCAGGCAGTCCCAGCCCAGGGGCGTCCCCGGCGCATCATAGATCATGTCCACGTGCGGGGCGAGGTTGTCGGCCACTACGACCTTGAGGAACAGTCCGTAGAGCATCTGCCGACAGCCGTCCGCGGCCAGCGCGCGGTCGAAACGGCGGTCCTGCCCGAACTGCGGGAGCAGGTGGGTGGCGCGCTCTATTGGGCCGGCGACCAGTTGCGGGAAGAAAGCGACATAGGCGAGGAAGGCGATCGGGTCGCGCGTGGGCACGAGGTCCCGCCGGAAGACGTCGATGGTGTAGGAGATCGACTGGAAGGTATAGAAGCTCACCCCGACGGGGAGGATCAGGCGGAGCGTGGGAAGATGCGCCTCCCAGCCGAACAGGCCCGCCAGGCGGCTCGCGGAATCGAGGAAGAAATCCAGGTACTTGAAGGTCAGGAGGATGCCGAAGTTGGAGACCAGGCTGACCGCGAGCCAGACGCGACGCCAGACCGGGCGCGCGGAGGACTCGATGAGGAGGCCGGTGGCGTAGTCGATGCCGCTGGTGAAGAGGATCAGACCGAGGAATCGCCAATCCCACCAGCCATAGAAGACGTAGCTCGCGACCAGCAGGAGGGCGTTTTGGTAGGGCCGTTTCCCGAGCCAGTAGAGGGTATAGACGCAGGCCAGGAACAGGAAAAACACGGCGGAGTTGAACTGCATCCCGCGCACCTCGCAATGGCGGCGATTGTAGCGAATGCGGATTGTGAGCGATAGCAACATTTTGCGCCCGCGGCGGCGGACCCGGGGTGCAGGTCCGCATCTGCGGGACAAGAACGAAACCACAGAGACACAGGTCGGGCGATGCCCGAAACCCAAGCGCACGTCTGGAGGTGCTTCGATTGGGCGATTTGGCGATTGTGTGATTGGGCGATTACGGAGCCGACGCGGTAGCGTAGCGTTATCCCGCCAAGGCGACTGCCGAAAAGCTT
>JACRIP010000281.1 GCA_016220045.1 Planctomycetota bacterium | reverse complement strand
CGCGCCCCCCGGAGTTGCTCCCGCGCCCGCCGCCGCCGCTCGCGCCGGCGCCGCGCCCGCCCGCGCCGGAGCCGGAGCCGACGGCGCGGGGGCCGCCGCCGAGCGCTTGCCGAAGAGCGCCGAAAGCTGCGCAAAATAATCCGTCGCCACCGCCTCGGTGGCCGGACCCGGCTTGGGCGCCGCTTCCAGCCGCACCTTGTCCTTCGCCTCTTTGAGGAAGCGCGAGGGGATGACGTTGTCGGTCCGCCCCCAGCGCGTGCGCACCGCCGGATAGGACAGCGACAGCCGCTGGCGCGCCCGCGTCCACGCCACGTAACACAGCCGCCGCTCCTCCTCGATCGAGCGGTCCTCCTCCTCGGCGATCGACCGCTTGTGCGGCATCAGCCCCTCCTCCATCCCCGGCACGAACACGCGCGGGAACTCCAGCCCCTTCGCGCTGTGGATCGTGATCAGGGTCACCGCGTCCTCCGACAGCTTCTTGTCGTCCCCGTCGCGCTCGTCGTCCATCAGCGCCATCGCTTCGAGGTACGCGTCCAGCGTGCCGCCGGGGCGGCGCACGTCGAAGTGCTCGAGGTCCGCGACGAATTCGGTGAGACCGTTGGCGCGCGCCTGGACCTGCTCGGGTTCGGGGTACTGGCGGGCGAGGTCGGCCGCGTAGTCGATTTCGGCGAGGAGGTCACGCACCGCAGGGGCGAGGCCGCCGCCCTTCTTCATGCGGTCGCGGTAGCGCGAGAGCAGGGCGCCGAAGCGCGCGACCCGCTCCGCGAGCTTCTCGGTGATTCCCCCGACCTCACCCGCGCGGCAGAGCGCCGCGGACAGGGGAATGCCGGCGCCGACGGCGTAGGCGTCGAGGCGTTCGATCGTGGTCTTGCCGATGCCGCGCGGCGGCGTGTTGACGATGCGCAGCAGGCTGACTTCGTCGGCCGGGTTGGCGAGCACCTTGAGATAGGCGGTGAGGTCCTTGATTTCCTTCTTGTCGAAGAACTTCTGCCCGCCGATCAGCCGGTAGGGGATGCGCCAGAGGCGGAGCTGCTCTTCGTAGAGGCGCATCTCGTTGTTGGTGCGGAAGAGCACGGCGAAGTGGCCCCAGGGAACATCGTCCTTGCGCTGCTCTTCGCGGATGCGGCCGATCACGAACTCGGCCTCGCCGCGCTCGTCCGGAGCCTCGTAGGCGATCACCGGCGCGCCATCGCCGAGCGCCGACCACAAGGTCTTGCCGTGGCGCGCCTGGTTCACCTTGATCAGCGTGTTGGCGGCGGTGAGGATGGCCATCGTGGAACGGTAATTCTGTTCGAGGCGGATCACGGCGCAGCGCGGGAAATCGCGGTCGAAATTCAGGATGTGCTTGGAATCGGCGCCGCGCCAGCCGTAGATGGACTGGTCATCGTCGCCGACGACGAAGAGGTTCTGCTGGGGATGGAGCAGGAGCTTCACCAGCTTGTACTGGATGCCGTTGGTGTCCTGGTATTCGTCGACCAGGCTGTAGCGGAAGCGATCCTGGTAGTGGCGGCGGATGTCGTCGTGTTCGGAGAGCAGGCGGACGGTGAGGGTGAGGAGGTCGTCGAAGTCGAGGGCGTTGCGTTCGCGCAGGGCCTCCTGGTAACGCCCGAAGGCGGAGACGGCGATGTCGGCGGCGGGGTCGCCGTCGTCCTCGCCGCGGGCGGCGTCGGCGGGGGAGATGGCGGCGGACTTGGCGCGCGAGATGTAGGCGAGCACCTTGTCGGGTCCGACCTCGGTGCCGGGGACCTTGATGTCGCGCAGCGTGGCGCGCAGGACCGAGATCTGGTCGGAGGTGTCGTAGATGGTGAAGTTGGGCTTGTAGCCGAGGCGCTCGATGTCGCGGCGCAGGATGCGGGCGCAGAGGGAGTGGAAGGTGGAGATCCAGAGGGCGGCGGCGCGCGCGCCGACGAGGCCGGCGACGCGCTCCTTCATCTCGCGCGCGGCCTTGTTGGTGAAGGTGACGGCGAGGACGGCCTCGGGGGGCACGCCGGTGTCGAGGAGGTGGGCGATGCGGTGGGTGAGGACGTGGGTCTTGCCGGTGCCGGCGCCGGCGAGGACGAGGACCGGCCCGCGCAGGGTGGCGGCGGCGGTGCGCTGCTGGGGGTTGAGGCGGTTCAGGTTGACCATGCTTCCTCAGACCGATAACGCAATCGGGCGGGAGGATATCCGATCGCGGGGCCGGGGTCAAGATGGGGATTGCCGCCGGGCGCCGGCCCAGGTATCATCAGGGTTGCGCGGAGGGACCTCCCCCCCGGCGCAGGCCGCAATCCGGTTTGGAGGAGAATTCCATGATCGCGGAAGGTGACCGGGCCCCGGCCTTCACGGCCCGGGACGACGCCGACCGGCCGGTCGCGCTCGGCGACTTCAAGGGCAAGTGGGTGGTCGTCTATTTCTACCCCAAGGCCGACACGCCGGGCTGAACCGTCGAGGCGTGCGAGTTCCGTGAGAACTACGCGCGGCTGGAGCGGGCGGGTGCCGTGGTGCTCGGGATCAGCAAGGACGGCGTGGCCGACCTGCGCCGGTTCCGGGAGAAGCTCGACCTGCCGTTCCCGCTCCTCTCCGACCCCGACCTCAAGGTGGCGAAGGCGTTCGGCGTGGTCAAGGACAAGAACGTCTACGGCAAGCCGACGCGCGGCGTGGAGCGGTCGACGTTCGTCATCGGCGCGGACGGGCGGGTGAAGCGGGCGTTCCCGAAGGTGAAGCCGGAGGGGCACGTGGCGGAAGTGCTGGCGGTCTTGACGTAGGGGGACCATGGACCGTGCGACCTGGCCGGAGACCCGCTGGACGCTGATCGAGCGGAGCGCAGACCTTGCCGCGCCGGCGGCGCGCGAGCACCTGGGGTTCCTGATCTCGCGCTACCGCGAGCCGCTGCGCGGCTTTCTCGCGCAGTGCGTGCGCGGGCGGGCGGGGCTCGACCCGGACGACCTGGTGCAGGAATTCCTGACGCTCAAGTGGCTGGAAGGGACGATGCTCGCGCGCGTCCGGCGCGACGGGCCGGGGCGTTTCCGTTGCTTCCTCAAGAAGGCGGCGCGGGACTTCGTGGTCGACCGGCTGCGGGCCACGCGCGGCGCGCGGGCCACGGTGCGACTCGGTGGCGACGGCGCGGCGGGCGCGGACGCGGGGCCCGCGGGCGACCCGGCGCGCTCGGAGGCATTCGTCGACGCCGCGGACGCGCTCGACTTCGAGATCGCGCTCGGCGACCTGCGCGCGGCCCTCGCCGCGCTCGAGGCGGAGTGCCGCGCCGAGGACCGGCTGCCGCTCTTCCGCGCGCTGCTCGCGCGCTTCGAGCGCCGGGGCGGCCGCGACGGGGCCGACCGCGAACTGGCGGCGGGCCTGGGCCTCCCGCGCTCGACCTG
>JACRIP010000284.1 GCA_016220045.1 Planctomycetota bacterium | reverse complement strand
GGAGGGCGCACGGGCGGACGAGGCCGCCGGGGCGGCCGCCCCGCCGGAGGCCGGGGAGGGCGCGCTCCTGCTCTACACAGCCGCGGCGCTCAATTCCCGGATGCTCGCACGCGGGCGCCGCTCCTACGATGCGCGTTCGGCGGCGTTGATGGAGCGCGCCGCAGGCCGCGATCCGTACTCCGCGGAGGCGGCGGTCGCGCTCAGCCGCCAACGCGCGCGCGACGGGAGTTTCGAGCGCGCCGAGGCCGAACTGACGCGCGCGCTGACGCTTTACCCGGACCAGGCGCGGCTGCTCGAGGAGCGCGCCCTCCTGGGCCTCGATTGCATGGCGCCGGACGCGCCCGACAAACGCCGCGCCGCAGAGCGGCAGCGCGCGGCATCCGCGGACGTCGACCGCGCCCTCGCCCTGGACCCGCGCCGCCCCTGGTGCCTGTACCTGCGCGCCGTGGCGGCGGAGCGCGCCGACACGGCACCTGCCGTCGATCCCGCGCCGCTCGCCGTCGCCGCCGCCGCGGCGGAGGCCGACCCGACCGCCGGATTGCGCGCGGCGCTCGCCGCCGATCCGGACTTCGCGCCCGCCCACTACGGCCTCGCCCAGCTCCTGCGCCGGCTCGGGCGCACACGTGAGTTCCTGGCGGCCGACGCGGAGTGGCGCACGCGTCGGACGGACCTGGAACGCCAGGGCCACTACGCGACGCTCGGGCATGCGCTCCTGCGCGACAAGCGCTACGCCGTGGCGGCGCGGCTGCGCGGGCGCGCCGTCGATATGGACGCGTCCGACGGCGGCGCCTGGACCGACCTGGCGGACGCTTCCTTCCGCCGGCAGGCCTGGGCCCAGGCGCTCTCCCATTACGGACAAGGGGTGCGCGCCGATCCGGCCCTCGCCTCCACCGTCTACAATCGCCTGCTCGCCATCCTGGCCGCGGGGGTGCCCGCGCCCTTCCTGCTTCCCGAAATCGAACGGAAGAGCCGCGCCTTCCCGGAAGACCCCTCGCTTCATTTGGTGCGCGGAGTCGGGTATACTGTGGTCCGTCGCTGGGAGGACGCCACGGCCGCGCTCGCCGCCGCGCTCGAGCGCGATCCCGGATTCGCCGTCGTCCACGTGGTCCAGGCCTCGTTGCTCCTGGACCAGGGCCGGCTCGACGAAGCCGTCGCCGAGCTGGCGCGCGTCGCCCAGTTCGACGGCCGCGTCGGACTCTATCACTTCGTGCGCGCGCGGCTCGCCTGCCGGCGCGGCGACGTCGCAGGCGCGCTCGCGGAGGCCCGGCGCGCGGTCGAACACGGCATGGACGAAATCGACGCCTACCGCTACCACAAGGACCTCGCGCCGCTCCTGCAACGGGCCGAGTTCCCGGGGCTCTTCGGACGGTAGGCGAGGAGAGCGCGGTCGCCGGAGGGCGATTCCGTTCCGGCCTGGCCACCCCGGGGCGGACACAGGGGTCCGCCCCTACGTCCGACTACGCCTTCTGGTAGGGGCGGACAGTCGCCGAATCCACGCAACCCACCGAAACGAAAACACGGAGTCAGCCATGGAACTCGCACCGCGCCGGCATGGGCGTCTTCGCGCCGTCGTCATGGGCACGCTTTTCGGCCTCACCCTGGCGTGCGCCTTCGTCGCCTCCCTCGACGCCAATGACACGAAGGAGGTGAAGGCCAAGCGCGAAAGCGTGTGGAAGGCGTTTACCGGAGAGGACGGGGAGTGGACGAAGCTGGGCAAGCCCGCGCCCGGCGACTGGCTGGCGCGCTTCCCGGAGGAGGGCGAGACCTTCGAGGAATACGTGGAGGAGATGAAGGACGGGCGGCCCACGCCGACCTCGCGCATCGTGTTCGTGCCGCTCGGCGACTTCGCGAAAGACCACGCCGAGCTGATGAAGCTGATGCAGGAGTACAGCGAGGTGTTCTTCGCGATCAAGACCGAGGTCGCGCCCGCGCGTGCGCTCCCGCCGAAGGCCTTCGCGAAGAGCCGCGGCCAGTACAACGGCGACAAGATCCTCAACCTGCTGGCGAAGGAGCGGCCGGAAGACGCCATCGCCTACGTGGCCTTCACCGACCAGGACCTCTACTCGCCGGGGTTGAATTTCGTCTTCGGCGAAGGCAGCGAGGAGGACCGGGTGGGGGTCTGGTCGATCTCACGTCTCGGGGACCCGCCTGAGCTGTTGGCGAGGCGCACCCTGCAGCTCATGAACCACGAGGTGGGCCACATTTTCGGGATCGATCACTGCATCTTCTATGAGTGTTCGATGGACGGCTCGAACTCGCTCGAGGAGGGGGACCGGCACCCGATCCACTTCTGCCCGCTCGACGAGAAGAAGCTGGCGTGGTTTTTCGGCTTTGAGACGCCGGCGCACTACCGCAAGCTGTCCGCCTTCTACAAGACGCACGGGCTGGCGGGCGAAGCGCCCTTCCTGGACCGGGTGCTGGAGCGGGTCGGGAAGTAGGGGGACGCGCGCCGATGTACTGGGGGTGGTGGCTTTGCCAATTCCCGCTGCCGATCGCGGCGGGCTGGGCGTTCCGTGCGCTCGCGGCGCGGCGGCGCGGGGTCGCGGTAGCGGCCGCGGCGCCGCTTCTGGTCCTGGGGATCGCGTGCGCCGTCCGGTATGTCCCGGAGGAGATCGAAGCCGCGTTCTTTCCGCCGTGGCCGTACGTTTTTTTCCAGCAGGCCTGGACGCCGGTCGGGGTCTTCGCCTTCCTCGGGGCGCTGTCGCCCTGGCTGGGCACTTCGGCGGTGCGGCGGCCCGCGCTTCTCCTGGCCGGCTTCGCGCTGGTGCTGCACGGGTACGACAGCTCCTGGATGCTGGAGTCCGCGCCGGACGCGGCGCTGACGACGCGCTTCGATCCGGACGGCGTGTGCCTGCAATCGACGGACTACTCGTGCGGCGCGGCGGCGGCGGTCATGCTCGCACGGCGGGCGGGCGTGGCGGCGACGGAAGCGGAGATGGCGCGGCGCGGCTGGACGAGCGAGCTGAAAGGCACGCGCCTGCTCGGCGTGCTGCAGGCGCTGGCCGCCGCGCTCCCGGATCGGCGCGTGCGGCTGCGTCGGCTGACGTTTGAGGAACTGCGGGCGCTCGGCGCACCGGCGATCGTCGAGCTGCGGCTGCGGCTCTTCCTGACGCACAAGGTCGTGGTGACGCGCGTCACGGACACGTACGTCTACCTGGACGACCCGCTGAGCGGCAAGGGGCAGGAATCGGTCGAGTGGTTCCGGTCGAAGTGGTGCGGGTACACGATCACGGTCGACTGAGGCCCATCCTGCCCATCCTGCCCATCCGCTGATTGACGGCGGCGGGCGGAGGTCGTAGACTGCGGCGCGTACACCCGCCCACGTTTAGCGTCGTTCAACGTCGTTCAACGTCGTTTAACGGCGTTCAACGACGTAAAACCCCGTTGAACCCCGTTGAACCCCGCTAAACCCCGTTAGACCCCGTTGAACCCCGTTAAACGCCGTTAAACGTCGTTAAGCGCCGTTGAGACGCCATGAGACTCCCGCCCATCGGACGCGCCGTGCGGTTCGCCCTGCTCGCGCTCGTGGTCGCAGCGACCTGCGGCTGCGATTGGAACCGGCTCATGGTCCGGCAGGTGAACCAGGTGATCCGCCGCCAGACCGCGGCCTTCGAGCGTTTCACCGACGTCGACGAGGCGCGCGAGTCGGGCGGCGCCATGCTGGTGGGCCTGGACGCGCTGCTCCGTTCGGCGCCGCAGGAGCTGGACTTCCTGGTCGCCGGCGCGAAGCTCAACACGATGTACGGATTTTCCCTGATCGAGGACCTGGACCCGGCCCGCGCCTGCGTCTACTATGAGAAGGCGCGGCTCTACGGGCTGCGGGCGCTGACCCGGGTGGCGGGCTTCACGGAAGCGCTCGCGCGCGGCGGCGCGGCCCTGGATGCGGTACTCGCCCGCTGCGGCAAAAAAGAACTGGAGCCGCTCTTCTGGACCGCGTACGCCTGGGGCCTGCGCATCAACCTGCGGCGGCAGGACGCCAAGGGGCTGGCCGAGCTGCCGACGGCGGAACAGATGATGCGCCGCGTCCTGGCGCTCGATCCCGGCTTCCACTACGCGGCGCCGCACATCTTCTTCGGCGTGCTGTACGGCATGCGCTCCGCGGCGCTGGGCGGCGACCTGGCGGCGTCGCGCCGGCACTTCGAGACCGCGCTCGCGCTGAATCGCGGCCGCTACCTGCTGACACGCGTGCTCTTCGCCCGTTTCTACGCGGTGCAGGCGCAGGACCGGGCGGTCTTCCTGCGCGAGCTGGAGCGGGTGCGTGCCGCGCCCGCGAGCTTGTGCCGCGAGCAGGCGCTGGCGAACACCGTGGCGGTGCGGCGGGCGACGCGGCTCTTGGGGCAGGTGGATGACCTGATCCTGCCGGATGTGCCCGAGGACGGTCCGCTGCCCATTCCCGCCCCGGGCCCCCCGCGGGAGCGCCGGGGGCTCTTTCCGGCGCTACTCGGCCGCCGGTGAGCCGGCCGGCGCGTCGAGGCGGGTGGTTCGCGCCGAACGCCCGTGCGCGGATCGACATTCCCTCAGGCCCACCAACCGACGCGCACCAGGCAGACTCGGAGTGTTGCGGCGATGCCCGATGACCGGTTTCCGCTCCTCCTGCGCATCAAGGACGGCGGCGGGACGCGCGACGTGAGCCTGACCGGCGCCGAGGTCTTCGATCTCGGACGCGATGCCGCCTGCGCGGTCCCGCTCAAGGACACCGCCTGCTCGCGGCGCCACGTCGAACTACGGCTATCGCCTGATGGCTGGGAGGTCGTGGACCTGGGCAGCCGGAACGGGAGCCTGCTGAACGGCAAGCGCGTGGAGCGCGCGCCCTTCGGCCCCGGCGACACGCTGGCGGTGGGAAACAGCGAGATTCTGCGGCTCCTCGAAACGGTTGCAAGCGGCGCGCGCGTGGCGGTCCCCGCTCCGGCGGCCCCCTCCGCCGCCCCCGCCGCGGCGCCGCCGCTCCCGGCCGCGCGCAGCGCCAAGACCAAAACCCCGGCGCCGGTGGCGGCGCGGCTGCTCGAACCCTCGCAGCCGGTGCCGATTCCGGCGGTCGCCACGCGGCTGCCGCCGCGGGAGCCGGCGGAAGGTGCGGCGCCGCAGGTCTCGCAGGCGGTCCCGTTGCCCCCCCCTCCGGCCGCGCCCGGGCCCACGCCGGCCGCGCCCGGCTCCGCCCAGGCCGATCCGGCGCTCGCCACCACCGTGGGCAAGCACGACCCTCCGTCTCCGGCGTTCGCCGTAGGTATGCGCCTGCCCTCACGCGGCCTGCCGTCCGCCCTGATCGTGGGCGGCGGCCTGGTACTGGGCGCCGTCGCCGTGCTCGGCGGATGGCTGCTCCTGCGCGGCCGCTTCAGCGCCGGCGAAGTCGCGGCCGGCGCGCCCGCGGCAGCCCCCACGGCCACGGCTGACGCCGGCGCGGGGAGCGGCCTGCCGCGCGAGTGGGAAGCGCGCGAGGCGAGTGCCGACCCGGATGAGATCCTCGCCTATTACCTGGCGGAGGAGACGCGCCGCAGCGGCACGCCGCTCGGCGACCGGGCGGCGGCACGCGCCGCGTGGTGGCGCCAGGTCCGCGATTCCGTGGTGCCGCACCGCCTCG
>JACRIP010000283.1 GCA_016220045.1 Planctomycetota bacterium | reverse complement strand
TGCGGGAGATGATCTCCCCGCCTGCTTCTGGGCAGGGGCAGACCTCGTCGCCGCCGCCCCAAATCATGCACGCGGACTGGTGCGTCATTCGGGATAGTGTCACGCTCCCCGAGTCGCGAATCGCGCGCCTGCGCCGATAGGGCGTCTGGACCGACACCGAGGTGGGAGGCCGGGCGGGTCGGGACCTGCCCGATGGTCCGGATGGGAGGCCGGCCCGCCCAACGCGCCGCGGAACTCCGTCACCGCCGCCGCCCTGAAGATCCGGCGACCCCCTTGCCGCTCCTCAGCGGAGATCAACCGGGTGTCCCTCGGCCCGCGCCCCCCTCCGCTCACTCGAAGCGACGCCGCGCCTCCGCGATCAGCTCGTCCAGGGCCTGCGCCCCGGCCGCGTCTCCGGCGATAACCTGACGCTCGATCCCCTCGACGCGCGCGCGCGGCGCCCACGGCTCCACCAGCCGCGGCCCGCCCGCCAGCACCACCGCCATGACCACCTCGCGCAGCGCGCGCCGCCGCGCCCGCGCGTTCGTCGCGTCCGTAGCACCCGCACCCACCGCCGCCAGCGCCGCCCGGATCTGCCGCAGCCCCTCCGGCTCGTTCTCCACCTGCCAAGGCCGGATCGGCACCCTCAGGCCAGGCATGTCGTCCACGCCGTCGCCGCCGTAGCGCTCGACGGCCGCGCGCACGAAGGTCAGGTGCGCCTTCTCGAAATGATAGCAACAAAATTGTTGTTTCTCTTTCGTTGACAAGCAACGAAGCTGTTGCTACTATCCTGGAGGCCACCAGAGAGACCCGGAACCAGGCATGGGAGTTTCCGCATGGGCACAAGGAACATCGTCGGCAATGTGCCGGACCCTGACGAGCTGTACGGGCGGAGGGACTTGATCGACCACCTCTGGCGCCAGCTCGCAGGAAACAACCTGCTGCTGGTGGCCCCACGGCGCTTCGGCAAGACCGGAGTCCTGCGCCACGTCCTCGAGCAGCCGCGGCCCGGCTATCTGCCGCTGTACTTCGAACTCGAGGATGTGGACGCCCCCGAGGAATTCGTCTGGCGACTCGCGGCCGGGATCCTGTCCAAGCCATCGCTGTGCAGGCTGCTCAGCACGGCGCGAAAGCTCCCTGCCGCCCTCCAGCAGTGGGCGCAGCGGACCTTCGACGACGTCGAGTTTGGCGCCGCCAAGGTGACGTTCCGAAGCGAGATCAAGCCGAATTGGAAAGCCGCCGCGACGCGCCTGATGACGGAATTGGAGCAGGCGGACGAGACCCTGGTGCTGCTCCTCGACGAACTGCCCGCGATGATCGAGAATCTCCGGCGCGACTCGGATGCCACGGCCTCCGAGTTCCTGGCTTGGTTTCGCACGGCACGGCTGCAGCAGAAAGAACGCTTGCGGCGACATCGTTTCGTCGTTGCCGGGAGCATCGGCCTCGATACCGTGCTGCGCTCTCTGCATTCGGCTCACCAGCTCAATGACTTCGAGCGGATCTACGTCGGGCCGATCTCTTCGTCGGAGGCCGCGAGACTGGTCGATGACCTGGCCAAAGGGCGGGAGATGAAGCTCGGGGACGAACTTCGGGAACATCTGCTGGCCCGGATCGGCTCCCCGGTGCCGTATTTCATCCACCTCTTCTTCTCCCAACTCGGACAGCTTCCCGCGGCCGAGCGAGCCGCGCTTGACCGCAATCTGCTGGATCAAGTGTACCGCGAGCGGATCCTGGGACCGACCTGCAGACAGTACTTTCTGCATTACCGGGAGCGTCTCGAACGGTACGGAAAGGAGCTGGAGCGCGCCGCGATGGGGATCCTGGGAACCGTGGCGGGGGCTCCGAACGGCCGAGCCACGCGCTCCACGCTCGAGGCCATCTACCGGCGGTGCCGGCGGCGCGGCAGGCGCGGCGAGGAGTTGGACGAATTGCTCGCCGATCTCGAACACGACTGGTACCTCGCACTGGACGGCAATACCAATGAGTACCACTTCAAGGTCGACGTGATGCGGGACTGGTGGCTGCGCTGGTTCCCGTCCACGGCCCGCGCGCGCGCCGCAACGGAGGGGCGGACGTGAGCTTTCCGGTCGACACCAAGTATACCCCCGAGAGGATGTCACCCGAGGAGCTGTCGGCGACCTTCGCGGCGCGCACCGATACGCTGGAGTACCTGCTGACCGCGCTGCGAGACCAGTCCGCGGCGGGTTCCCTGACGAGCTTTCTCATCACCGGACCGCGCGGAGCCGGCAAGACCACGCTCCTCCTCATGCTGGCGCAGCGGATCGAGGGCGACCCCGAGCTGCGGCGGGCCTGGCTGCCGGTGCGCCTTCCCGAGGAGCAATACGGCGTCACCTCCCTGCGGGATCTGTTCGTAGCCGCGTTGCGGGCGCTCGCGGAGGCCGGGATCGCCGGCGCCGAGGAGGCACTGGGCGACGCCGAGACCGAGGTCGACGAGGAGCGGAGCCGGGATGCCGCCCTGGAGGCCCTGCGGCGTCTGTCCGAGCGGCTGGGCAGGCGGCTCATCCTCCTGGTCGAGAATGTCGATGCCCTGCTGCGGCGGCTCGACGACCTCGAGGTGGCGACCTTGCGGCGGCTGCTGATGACCGAGCCCCACCTCATGGTCATCGCGACAGCCATACGTATGTTCCCTGAGTTGACGGGGTATGATCGGCCCTTCTTCAACTACTTCGCCCCGGTGCCGCTGGGGCGATTGAACGAGGCACAAGTTCACGAGCTGCTCGACCGGCGCGCGCGTTTTGACGGAAACACGGCCTTCCGAGGGGCCTGCGAGCGGCATCAGGGAAGGATCCAGGCGCTGCGGTTTCTGACCGGCGGCAACCCGCGGCTGATGCTCATGGTGTACGAACTCTTGAGCTCGGAGAAAATCGGCTCCGTCGTGCAGGCGTTGCGCCGGCTCGTGGACGAACTCACGCCGCTGCTCAAGCACGTGCTGGAGGACCTGCCCCCACAGCAGGCCAAGATCGTCGACGCCATCATGCGGGCCGGCGGTACCGCGACCCCGAGCGACCTTGCGGCCCGGACGCGCCTCCCCCTGAACAAGGTCACCAGCCAACTGGCCCGACTCAAGGAGGCCCAGCTCGTCGATCTCCTCCGGGGGGGAAAAGGCCAGGCCGCCTACTACACGATCCCGGATCCGCTGTTCTGCACCTGGTACCGGATGCGCTACCTGCCCGAGGAGCGCCGCCGCATCGAGATCCTCGTCCGGGTCATCGCCGTCTGGTTCGAGGAGGGCGAGGCTCTGGCGGCCCTGCGAGCCCTCGCCGGGGGGGGCGCGGGAGCGGGAGGGACCGCCGGACCCGACCGCGGTCTGCTCGCGGAGCACTACGCGGCGGCGCTGCGCGGGACGGCCCACGCCGCACAAGCCTGCGACCTGGCCGTGCAGACCTGGCTCCGAATCGGGGATCTCACGGAGGCGGCCGCGGCGCTGGCGGACCTCGCCCCCAGCGGAGAGAGGGGTGCAGGCGGAAAGGAGGCGGACAAGCTCGTGGAACTGGCCTCCTGGGCGTTCCAGCGAGGAAACGGGGAGCAGGCCGCCGAGGCCGTCGAGGCGGCGTTGCGTCTCGACTCGGGCCATGGACCGGCCAGATTTCTGCAAGCGTTCCTTCAGGCACGAGCGGGAAACGCCGAGCGCTGGGATGCCTTCCTGCGGCGAGTGTTGGAGAGCCAGCAGCCCCCAACGATTCGCCAAGGTGTGCATCTCCTTCGAGGCTGGTGTCGGAAGATTGGCGGCGACCTCCCGGGCGCCATCGCGGATTACACCGCGGCGCTGGAGATCCCACGCGGGGATGCGAAGGAGGCCGCGAAAGCCCAGCTCGGACGCGCGGTAGCCCGGGAAGCCCTCGGTGACCGCCTCGGGGCGCTCGAGGACATCGCCGCGGTCGTCAGCATGCCTGCCGCCCCCGTCGAGACGCTCGCCGAAGCCGTGCATACGCGTGCCCACTGGAGGCTCCGGGAACACGACCTCACCGGGGCCCTGGCCGACGCCACCGCCGTGGTGGACCTTTCTCAGGCGCCACCGAATTGGGTTGCCGGTGCCTTGGCGTGTCGCGGGGCCGCCAAGCGCGCGTTAGGCGACTGGAAAGGCGCATTCGCCGATCTCACCGCCATGACGCGGACCGCCGGCTTCTCGACGTCGTGCTCCATCAGCGGTTTGGAGTTGCGGGAGAAGCTCCGACTTGAGCACCCTGAATTGGCAGACATCCCGCCAGCGCTGGAAGAGATCCCGGCCGATACCGCGCTGGACCAGCGGGCGTTGGCCATCCTCCTCGCCTCTCGCGCCCAGGAACGGGACGCGCGGGGGCTCTCCCTGGAATCGCTGCAAGACTGGTTTCGGGTACTTGCTCTGCCCGCGGAGGCCCCATTGATTTGGGCATCGGCCGCGTGCCGAGTGCTGCTGTTTGCGCACGGGGTGATGGAGCGCAGGCCGGAGATGACGGCGAAGACCCTAGACACTGTCCTCGCGGCGATTGCCGCGGCGCCGGCGGCCCGGCGCGTCGAGCTCGCGATGGCGCTGGTGCAGGCGACCGCCATTCCGCCCCTCCGGGACGCGTGGCGACAGCTCTACGAGCGCCTGGCGGCGCGACCGGAGCCCGACCTGCGTGAGGCGCTGGCTCCCTTCCAGCCCGTCGCAGCGGCGCTCGCGAGCGGGGAGGCCGGCCCCCTCGACGCCTTGCCGCCGGAGCGGAGGCAGTTCGCACGCGAAGTGCTGTCGCGGTTCGAGCCCGCCTCGCCCCGCGCGTCCGGGATCGCCGGCGGACCGGCCGGCGATCAGGCCCGACCCGAGGTGTCCGAGCCCCCTCCCCAACGTTCGGGCATGCCCACGCGCGCACCCTCGTCGTAGCGCCGACCGTACACGGGACACGGGCCGGGCGTAGACTGGAGGCGACTGCGACCCCCTTACCGATCTCCAGCGGAGATCCACCGGGTGTCGCCCGGCCGGCGAACGGCGGCGCGGGCGGCTGGGCCGCGGGCGCGGTCGGCGGCGCGAGCGCGGTCGGCGGCACGCGGATGTTCACGGGAAGGGAATGGGACGCCGAGCTAGGGTTGTACTACTACCGGGCAAGGCACTACGATCCGCGGACGGGAAGGTTCTTGCAAGTCGATCCGGCAGCCGAGGGCTCCAATTGGTATCAGTACGCTGCCAATCAGCCGAGTGGGATCACAGACCCCACGGGGCGGACGATCGTGGTATCGTGCGAACAGAGTGAGTCCTTTCGGACGAAGTTCCAGGAGCAGGCCTTGGTGTGCGCACCTCGCTGGCTTCTTGCCATCTTCTTGAGCGTATCGGTTGCAGCAGGTACAGCCAACTGCCAGACGGACTCGGCCCATGGACACGGGGTTCAGTACTGGGCGAAATGGGCTACCGATGACAGACCGGATGTCCGCTGGTTCGCCGTCCGCACGCTGCCCGCGTTTGGCCACAACTAGCT
>JACRIP010000282.1 GCA_016220045.1 Planctomycetota bacterium | reverse complement strand
GCAAAGGGCTTCGCCGCCGACTTCAGGGGCGCCGCCGCCGCCGGTGCCGCCACCGGACCCGAGGCGCTCGCGTCCGCCCGCGCCGGCTGCGCGTCCAGGATCTCCTGCAACGCGTCCAACTGCGCCTCGCTCATGTCCTCGAACTTGATCCCCGCCTTGAAGAACGTCCGCGCTTCCTTGTCCCGCCGGCACCAGCTCACCGTGCCCACGAAGTTGAACTTCTGCCCCGCCGCCTCCTTGCCCTCGAGGACGAAGCGGAAGCGCTCGCCGCTATTCAGTTGCTCCGTCCCGAAGACCTGGATGCCCGCCTTGCTCGCGTTCACCAGGTTGGCCTGGTTTTTTTTGCCGAGGCCGATGCGCGACAGGAAGGTGTCGCGGGAGAAGTGCACGAAGTACTTCTTGAGCGGGGTGCGCGGTGCGGTGCGACGATCGTCGGCCTCAGACATCGGTGAGAGCCTCCAAGGATAGGGTGGCGGTTACGGGAAGCGGGCCCGAGGCCGGGGGAAGGCACCGAGACGATGCACGGGGTGGCCGGCGCCGCCGGAGCACGGCGCCACAACGTCCGGCGGGAAATCCCCCATCCCCAACGAGGGCGGGGATTATACGCGAATCTCCTGCCGGGTCAAGTGCAGTGCGAATAATTCGTTGATTTCGCTGCCCTCGTCCGCGGGCCCAGGGCGCGGTCGGGCGGCGCGAACTCCGCCCGCCGCTCGGCCACGCAGCGGCCCAAGGCCGCGGGCGGGGAATCCTCCGCGCCGCGCCGGGGCCTTTTTTCTGGTTCCCCGGCCTGGGGACGGGTATCATGCCCGCCCCTCATGGAAACACCGCGATCCGTCCCCCTGACTCCGTTGCGGGAGAACCTGCGGCGTGGCTGCGAACCCCGTGGAATCCACCGAGCGGCGCCCGGATCTGGTCTCTGCGATGTCCCAGGCGGCGCAGGGCGCAGGCCTTACGCCGGAGATGCTCGCCGAGTTCGCGCGCCTGTTCCTGCGTCGTGCCGACGACCGCTACACGCGCCGGCTCTCCGATCCGCAGATGGGCGGCACGCTCGGGCGCATGTGCTCCTTCGCGGCGCGTCGCAGCCCGGACGAGCTGCTCTTGCGCGTGACGGCGCCGCAGGAGGAAGCCCTCGATCCGCTCGAGGAGGTGGTCGCGGTCGAGACCTGCATGACCGACCAGCCCTTCATCGTGGACACGCTGCGCATGGGGTTTGCCGCGGCGGGGCTGAAGGAGGTCGCGGGCGTTACGGTCATCGTCTGGAGCGCGCGCGACGCGCAGGGCCGGATCACGTCGCTCCGCGGCGCCGATGCCCCCGATCACGTCAGCGAATCCTGCACGCGCTTCCTGCTCACCGGCGCGCGCGGTCCCGCCGAACGCGAGCGGATCGCCGCCGAGATTCGCGCCCGGCTCGAGGTGTCCATGCAGGCGGTGCGCGACTACAACCGCGTGCGGCGCTCCCTGCGCGACCTAGCCAATGCCTATGAGTTCCAGGCGCAGTCCACCTCCGCCCGCGGACCGGCCGCCGCCGAGATCGAGGAGGCGAGAGAATTCCTCAACTGGCTGCTCGACGACCGCTTCCTCTTCATGGCCGGCGCCGAACTCAGCGCCGGCGCCCCCGCCCCCGGCGCCGCACTGGGCGCCGCCGCCGCCATCCTGCCGGCCGGCGACGCCCTCTACGAGCACGCCCGCCGTTTCCTCGCCGCCCCGGCCGCCGGCACCCCGGTGCTGCGCGTCTGGAAGTGCGACCAGGAATCCTCCATGCACCGGCCGGGCAAGCTCGACGCCGCCTGCTTCCGCCGCTTCGACGACAACGGCCGCCCCGCCGGCGGTCTCCTGCTCGTCGGGCTCTTCACCCGCCGTGCACTCGCCGAGCTCCGCTCCAGCATGCCCCTCCTGCGCAAGCGGCTCGAACTCCTCTACCGCGCCGACGACGTGCGGCCCGGCACCTACCTCTACAAGGCGCTGACGAACGCCTTCAACGCCGCGCCGATGGAGTACCTCTTCGAGGCGACCGACGCGCAGCTCCTCTGTCTGATGCGCAAGCTGATGGACGCCGAGGCGCGCCGCGAAATCGTCGCCCACGTGGACATCGACGCCGCGCGCAAGAACGCCCACGTCTTCGCCGCGGTGATCAAGGAGGAATTCTCCGAGACCATCCTCGAACGCCTGCGCAGCCTGGTCACCGAGCAGCTTCAGGCCGGCTACTGCGACTATCAGGTAGGTACCGGAAAGGGGCAGACGGTCTCGGTCTACCTCTTCCTCTCCGGCTGCGCCAACGCCGACGAGGGGCTCGAGGAGCGGCTGCCCGCGCAGTTGATCTCCGTCTGCACCCCCTGGCGCGAGCGCCTGCGCGTCTTCCTCTCGATCACCCTCGAGGAAGAGCGCGTCAAGCAGCTCTACGCCGAGTACGCCGATGCCTTCCCGCCCGAGTACATGCGCTCCACCGAGCCCTCCGAGGCCGCCGGCGACGTCGTCCACCTGCACTTGTTGCGCGCCACCGGCACCATCCAGTTCGACCTGCTCCCCGGCGCCGCCGCGCCCGACGAAGTCCGCCTGCGCCTCTACCGCCCGGGCCGGCTCTTCCTCTCCGAAGTCGTCCCCATGCTCGACGATTTCGGCTTCCGCGTGCTCGACCAGTATCCGACCGAAATCACCGCCTCCGACGGCACGCTCCTGCGCATGGACACCTTCCGCCTGCTGGTCGATCGCGAGTCGGGCGAAGTCGAATACGTCGCGAACAAGGAGCGGCTGCTGCAGGGCCTGCGCGCGATCTTCGAGCGGCACATGATCTCGGACCCGCTCAACCGGCTGATGCTCCGTCCCGGACTGACCTGGGAGGACGTCGACTGCCTGCGCGCCTATCTCGGGTACTCGCTGCAGATCGGCCCGTTCTTCGCGGCGGACGTCGCGCAGCGCGTGCTGTCGGCGCATCCGGTGCTCACTGGGGCGCTGGTGGACCTCTTCCAGGCGCGCTTCAACCCGCGCTTCGGGGCCGCCGACGGGCCCGGGCGCAAACAGCGCATGGAGAGCGCGCGCCGCGCCGTGACCGAAGGGCTCGCGCGCATCCAGGACGCCGCCGAAGACCGCGTGCTGCGCACCTTCCTCAACCTGATCGACGCCACGCGCCGCACCAACGCCTTCCAGCCCGCGCGCAAGGGGCACTATCTCTCCTTCAAGTTCGAGTGCGCGAAGCTCGACCGCTGCCCGGAGCCGCGTCCGCTCTTCGAGATCTACGTGCATCACGCGGAGATGGAGGGCGTGCATCTGCGGGGCGGGCGCGTCGCGCGCGGCGGCATCCGCTGGTCCGACCGCCTCGAGGACTACCGCACCGAGATCTTCGGGCTGATGCGCACGCAGATGGTGAAGAACGTGCTCATCGTCCCGGTCGGCGCGAAGGGCGGGTTCGTGGTCAAAGGCAAGCCGCCGGCCGGCATGGACCGCAAAGCCTACGGCGACGCGATGTACAAGGTGCTGATCCGGGGGATGCTGGACATCACCGACAACCGGGTCGCAGGCGCGCCGGTGCGGCCGGCGGACGTGGTCTGCCACGACGAGTACGACCCCTACCTCGTGGTCGCCGCCGACAAGGGCACGGCGCATCTCTCGGATACGGCGAACGCCCTGTCCGCCGAGTACGGCTTCTGGCTCGACGACGCCTTCGCCAGCGGCGGCTCCGCGGGCTACGACCACAAGATCGAGGGGATCACCGCGCGCGGCGCCTGGGCCTGCGTGCGCCATCACTTCGCCGAAATCGGCCTCGACCCGGAGCGGGACGTGATCCGCGTGGTCGGCATCGGCGACCTGGCGGGCGACGTCTTCGGCAACGGCGCGCTGCGCTCGCGCACCATGAAGCTGGTCGGCGCCTTCAACCACCTGCATATCTTCCTCGATCCGGACCCGGACCCGGCCGCCTCCTTTGCGGAGCGCGAGCGCATGTTCCGGCTGCCGCGCTCGAGCTGGACCGACTACCAGAAGGCCGTGATTTCGTCGGGCGGCGGCGTGTGGCTGCGCACCGAAAAGGCGGTCCCGCTTTCACCGGAGGTGCAGCGGATGCTGGGCGTGAAGGCGGCGACCCTGCCCGGGTCCGAGGTGGTGAAGCGGCTCTTGACCCTCGACGTGGACCTGCTCTACAACGGCGGGATCGGGACCTACATCAAGGCGTCGGACGAGACCTCGGCGGAGGTGGGGGACAAGGTCAACGATCCGGTGCGCGTGGACGCGCGCGACGTGCGGGCGAAGGTGATCGGCGAGGGCGGCAACCTGGGCATGACCCAGCGCGCGCGCATCGAGTACGCGCTGCGCGGCGGCCGCGTGAACACCGACGCGATCGACAATTCGGGCGGCGTGGATCTCTCCGACCACGAGGTCAACCTCAAGATCCTGGTCGGGCCGCTCACGGCCGCGGGCGAAATGACGCGCGCCGAGCGCGACAAGCTGCTGCGCGAGCTCTGCCCGGAAGTCTGCGGCAAGGTCATCGACGACAACGCCGCGCACTCGCTCATGCTCTCGCTCGACGAGCTGCGCTCGCGGCACGATCCCTACCGCTTCCTGCGCACCGTGGAGTTCCTGGAGCAGAAGGGGGTGATGACGGCGGAGCTCGAGCGGCTGCCGCTCCTGCCGCAGCTCCAGGGCCGCGGGATGGATAAGGGGTTCGCCCGGCCGGAGCTGTCGCGTCTCGACGCCTTCGTGAAGATGTACGTGTTCGGGGAGCTGGTGAAGCTGGAGGTCGGGAACTTCCCGCACTGCGAGGAGATGCTGGCGGACTACTTCCCGGCGGCGATCTACGAGCAGCACCGGAAGACGATCGAGCGGCATCTGCTGTTGCGGGAGATCCTGGCGACGGTATGGACCAACCGGCTGGTGCAGTTCGCGGGCGGGGCGTTCTTCCCGGACCTGATGCTGGACACGGAGCGCGGGGCGGTGGACGTGGCGCTGGCGTATGGGGCGGCGGAGGCGTGGCTGGACGGGGCGGCGCAGCGGAGCGCGCTGCTGGCGCTGAGCGGCAAGGGCGCGCCGGCGGCGGCGATCTACGCCGGGCTGGTGGCGGTCGAGGACGGGCTGCGCGAGGCCACGAGCTGGCTCCTGCACTTCTACCCGGGCGCGCAGCTCGCGGAGCGGATCGGGAATGTCCAGGAGTTGGACAGGAGCGCGCAGGCGTATCGCACGGCGCGGGCGTGCGTGCGCAAGTCGTTGGCCGAGGCGGCGCCGAGTGCGGAGCAGCGGATCGAGCGGGAGACGGCGGCGCTGGTAAAGGCGCAGTTGCCGGCGGGGGCGGCGGCCGAGGTCGCGTTCGCGACGCAGTGGTCGAAGGCCTTTCCGGTGGCGGAGCTGGCGCGGCGCGCGGGCAGCGACGTGTGCGAGGTGGCGCGGACGTACTTGACGTGCGGGCAGCACACGGGGCTGAACGCGCTGGTGTTGCGGATCGGGCGGCAGGTGGCGACCGACCCGTACGAGGCGCAGGCGCTGCGGTCCTTGCGCGCGTCGCTGCTGCGGACGCTCTTGGCGTTGGCGGAGAAGGCGCTGGCGCGGGGGCTGGAGGCGACGCTCAAGCGGGAGGCGGCGTTCGCGGAGGTGGGCGTGGCGGTGACGCGGATCAAGGAGAAGAACGCGCCGGTCTCGGTGCCGATGCTCGTGGTCCTCGGCGAGCGGCTGCACAAGGCGCTGGCGCGGGTGTAGGGGAAGGGCCACCAAGCAGGGCCACGAAGGCGGGGCGAAGGGCCACGCAGGGACGACGGGAACACGAAGGGCCACGAAGGACCACGAAGGACCACGAAGGACCACGAAGGAGGAGGGCCGGCATGCGGGCAGTCCTTCAGCGTGTCGCGCGCGCCGCGGTCCGCATCGACGGGGCCGTGCATTCCGAGATCGGGCGGGGGATTCTTATCCTGCTCGGCGTGGAGGTCGGGGATGGGGTCGATCAGCTCGAAGCGCTCGCAAAAAAAATCGCGGGCTTGAGGATCTTCGACGACGCCGCGGGCAAGATGAACCTGTCGAACGAGGAGGTGGGGGGCGCGTACCTGGTGGTGTCGCAATTCACGCTGCTGGCGGACCTGGCGAAGGGGAAGCGGCCGGGGTTTGAGCGGGCTCTGCGGCCGCCGGAGGCGGAGGCGTGGTACGAGCGCTTTTGCGCGCGCCTGGCGGAGCTGACGGGCGGGCGCGTGGAGCGGGGGAAGTTCGGGGCGTCGATGCAGGTGGAACTGGTGAACGACGGGCCGGCGACGTTCCTGCTGGAGTATCGGGCGGAGTGACCGGGTGCGTGCGGGTTGAAGGGCGGCGGGCGCGGGGTGGCCGCCCTTGCCATGCCCGCGCCGCGGATGTAGAGTAGAGGGCGGCTTCCTTGGAGCGTCGCGCCATGCCTTCACCCTTCCCCGGAATGGACCCCTACCTGGAATCCCCGTCGCACTGGCCGGGCGTGCATACCGGGCTGCTGCAGACGCTGCGGGAAATGCTCGTACCCCAGGTCCGTCCGCACTACTTTGTCGACCTGGAGCGGCGCGTCTACATCCTCGACGACGCCGATCCGGCGCAGCAGCACATCGTGCCGGACCTGACGCTGATCGCCCCGCCCGCGTCGGCGGCCGAGGGGACGGGGACCGGTGCGGCCGCTGCCGCCGCGAGTGGCGGGACCGTGCTCATGATGATGGATGTCCCGGTCGAGATCCGCGAAGCGCGACTGGTCGTCCGCACGGCGGCGTCGCTCGAACTGGTTACGGTCATCGAGCTGCTCAGCCACGCCAACAAGACCAAGGGGTCGCGGGGCCGCGAGGAGTACCTGGCGAAGCGGCGCGAAGTGATGAACTCGAAGATTCACCTGATCGAGATCGACCTCTTGCGCGCGGGGCTGCCGATTCCGAGCATCGAGCGGCTGCCGCCGGGGGACTACCGGGTGCACGTCTCGCGCTGGCGCATGCGGCCTCGGGGTCAGGTATTTACCTGGACGGTGCGCGACGCCGCGCCGGTGATTCCGGTGCCGTTGCGGGAGGGGGAGCCCGAGGTGCGGCTGGATCTGGGGGAAGCGATCCGCTCGACCTACGACCGCTCCGGGTACGACGTGCTGCTCAACTATCGCGGTCCGGCGGAACCGCCGCTCGCGCCGGAAGCGGAAGCGTGGGCCAAAGGGCTGCCGGGTGGTGTGGCCGGAACCTAGCTGCGGTCCACGGCGGCAGGGAGCGGGGCGGGCGCCAGGGCGGCGCCGGACGGGCCGGCCGGCGCGCTCGCTGCACCCGGGAGGGGAAGGGGCGGGGCGGTGGCGGCCGGCGCCGCGCCCAGCGGCTCCAGCGTGCCGCCCGGGTGCAGCCGGTACGTGATCCCGCGCCAGGTCACGCGATCGCCGATGAAGCTCGCACACCACGCCGCAAAGGTGAAGAGGTCCTTCGCCGGCAGCAGCCAGAACCAGCGCAGCGTGCCCGCATCGCCCGTGTAGAGGCGGACCGTGAGGAAGGCGGTCAGCACGCGCAGCGTCCAGGTCGCCCCCGCCACCTGCCACGCCCACGGCGCGCTCCAGTTCGCCAGCGCCAGGAAGAGCGCAAAGGTGCTCCCGTACGTCAGCAGCAGCCCCAGGAAGCCGCCCGGCCGGCAGATGCGATAGGTCTTCATCCAGCGCAGTTGCCGGCCCGCGAACACCTCCCAGCGGTCGCGCCGCACGAGGTCGTCGATCGTGTGATTGACCAGCTCGATGCGCTTCCCGGTCTTCCAGATCCGGTTGCCCAGCTCGTAGTCGTCGGCCAGATGGTTGACGATCGCGCGCAGCCCGCCGATCGCTTCCAGGTTGCTCTTGCGCGTCGCCATCGTCGCGCCCAGCGCGAAGGACAGCCCCTCCAGCTTGAGCGCCACCAGCACCGCCGGAATGAAATCGGCGTTGATGATGAGCGATTCCATGCCTCCGGGAATCCCCGTAGCCCCGAACCCGCGGTAGAGACAGGTCGTCAGACCCACCTGCTCGTCCGCCAGCGGCGCCACCAGGTGCGCGAGGTAGTCCGGCTGCACCCGCATGTCGCTGTCCGAGATCACCACGATCTCGTGCCGCGCTTCCGCCAGCATCCAGGCGAGATTCGAGACCTTCTCGTTCGCGCCCAGGCGTTCGCCCGAGAAGACCAGCTTGATCGCCCGGTCGGGGTGCGCGCGCTGCAGGCGGCGGATCCAGGGAACTACGGGATCTTCCCGGTCGGCCACGCCGAAGACGATCTCGTAGTCGGGATAGTCCTGGCGCAGGAAGGACTCGAAGTTCTCTTCCGCCTCGGTGTCGAGGCCCTTGACCGGCTTGAGAACGGAGACCGGTGGGGCGAAGGGCGCGGCGCCGGCGGCGGCAGGCGCGGCGACGGGCCGGCGCCGGAAGCTCGCCGTGCACGCGAGGGCGAGCAGGTAGAAGACGATCGAGGAGCCGATCGGGATCGCCAGGAGCAGAGTCAGGACCGACCAGGCGGTCACGCGGGGACTCCCCATCGAAAACCGAACCGGCGTCGCGGTTCAGGGGGCTCAGGTGCTGCGCTGATTGTAGGGGCTGCCCTGGTGGCCGCCACCGGGTGGCCGTTACGGTCGCTGGCGCGGGGTGCGCGGCGCTG
>JACRIP010000274.1 GCA_016220045.1 Planctomycetota bacterium | reverse complement strand
TCTACGCTAATCCCCCGGGTTGGCGTAGGGGCGGACCCCTGTGTCCGCCCCGCCTGCCAAACTGGGTTGCGGTGCCAGGGCGGACACGGGGGTCCGCCCCTACCTCCGGAACCGTCCCGATACGCGTGGACAGGACACTAGTGTCCCGTCAACTTTGTTTCTTACAGTCCTTCGCCTAGTCTGCCGATAACTCCTGTGGCGGGCGTTTCGCCTCGCCAAGGAGGTGTCAGTGACTAAGAAGTACGTAGTCCGCTTGTCTGCGGAGGATCGGAGCCAACTCGACGCACTCGTCTCGACGGGCAAGGCCGCCGCGAGGAAGATCCTTCACGCGCAGGTTCTCCTCCGGGTGGACGCCGATGGCCCAAACTGCACCGACGAACAGACCGCCGAGGCTGTCGGCTTGACTACTACCTCGGTATGCACGATCCGAGAGAGGTTCGTCAACGAAGGGTTGGACTCGGCACTGTGTCGCAAGAAACAAGACCAGCCGTCAAGGCAACCTACATTCGACGGGGCCAAGGAGGCGCGAATGCTGGCCCTTGCCTGCGGAAAGCCTCCTGAAGGGAGAGCTCGTTGGACGCTTCGGTTGCTCGCCGGCAAGCTCGTCGAACTCAAGGTGTTGGATACCGTCTCACATGAGGCGATACGACAGACTCTAAAAAAAATGAGATTAAGCCTCACCTGAACAGCTATTGGTGCATTCCCCCGAAGGAAAACGCCGAGTTCGTCGCGGCCATGGAAAATGTCCTCGACGTCTATCAGCAGCCCTACGACGAGAGCCGTCCGGTGGTCTGCATGGATGAGACCAGCAAGCAGCTGGTGGCGGAGGTCCGTCAGCCGATACCCGCGAAGCCGGGGCACCTAGAACATCCGGACTACGAGTACGAACGAAAGGGCACCGCGGACGTCTTCATGTTCACAGAGCCTCTCAAGGGCTGGCGCTGGGCTCCGGTAACGGAGCGACGAGCCCGCGTTGATTGGGCGCGCTGCGTCAAGGAACTGCTGGACGTCCACTATCCCACGGTCACCGTCGTTCGACTTGTGATGGACAACCTGAACACCCACTCAGTGGCCTCGCTTTACGAGGCCTTTGAGCCCGGGGAAGCTCGTCGACTCGCGCAGAGGCTGGAAATCCACTATACGCCAAAACACGGGAGCTGGTTGAACATCGCTGAAATCGAACTCAAGGCGCTCTCAACACAATGCCTCGCCAGGCGGATACCTGATATTGGAACGCTGTCGACTGAAGTCGCCGCGTGGCAGCGGGATCGAAACGGAACGGGCGTGGGTGTCGACTGGCAGTTCACGACGCCCGACGCGCGCATCAAGCTCAAGCGCCTGTACCCCAAGATTCAAAGTTGACAGGACACTAGTCTCGCCACCACGCTCCCTGGCGCGGAACGGCCTCCTCCTCGTTCCCGTCGTCGTCTCTGTGCCTCTGTGCTACCAATCTCTGAAATCGTGTTTTTTTGCGACGATTCCGCCCCGCGCCTCCCGCGACGGCTCCCAGCGCGGAACGCAACACCACAGACCCGGCGGCGCGGGCGGGTACGCCCGCATTTGGGCAATCGACAATCGACATTCGGCAATCCGCAATCCGAAATCTACAATCTCCAATTCGGCGCCATTCAGGGTTCCCTTTGGCTGCGGCGCCGCCGCTCTGTGTCTCTGTGGTTTCGTTCTGGTCCCGCAGAAGCGGACCTGCACCCACATTGCTCTTGTTCCCGGAACCGCCGCACGGTAGATTCCCGGCTGTAATGTCCGACGCCGCAGCTCCGGCCACGCCGCAGCCCTTGAGGAGTACCCGACGATGCCCTCCCGAACCAAGACCGCGCCACCGGCGAAATCCGCGAAACCCAAATCCCGCCCGCGCATGACGCTCGCGGAGGCCATGGCTGCCCTCGAGCAGGCGGGCTCGGCGCAGACGCGCAAGACCTACGCACGGCACGGCGCACCCGAACCGATGTTCGGGGTGAGCTTCGCCGTGCTGAAGACGCTCATGAAGCGGATCGGCGTCGACCACGAGCTCGCCTGCGCGCTCTGGGAGACGAAAAACTTCGACGCGCGCAATCTGGCGGTCAAGATCGTCGACCCGGCGCGCATGTCCCCGGCCGATCTCGACCGGTGGGCGCAGGCGCCGAACGCCCCGATGTGCGGCAGCTACGTGGCCCATCTCGCGGTCGAGGGCCCGCACGCGCGAACCCTGGTCGATGCCTGGCGGCGGGCGCCCGCCGAAGCGCAACGCTGCCTGGGCTGGTCGCTCGTCGGCGCCATGGCGATGTGCGACGCGGCGACGCCCGACGCCTGGTTCGCCGAACGCCTGGCGGAAATCGAGAAGGCGCTCCGCGCGGCGCCGAACGCGCAGCGCGCGGCGATGAACCAGGCCCTGATCGCCATCGGCTGCCGCAGCGCCTCCCTGCGGAAGTCCGCGGCGGCGGCCGCGCAGCGGATCGGCACGGTCGAGGTCGATCACGGCGACACGGCGTGCAAGACGCCCGACGCGGCCCTCTCCATCGACAAGGCCTGGGCGTACTCGAACGCGAAGGGATTCGCGAGTCCGGCGGAGCATGAACGATCCCGCGAGTCCATGCGCACCCGCTGCTGAGCGCACGCGGAGCGGAGGGGCGGGGGGACCGGGTGCAGGACAGCCGGTGACCTCGCGGTGCAGGCGAGGACGCTTACGCCACCAGGGCTCCAAGCACTCATGGGAGCGCTCGAGAGCTCTCCGGCATTTGTGGCGCAGGCGTCCGCGCCTGCACGCGCGGGGCCGGCAACGGCGGCGATTGCGACGCCCGGCCCGCCGCCTCTGCTCCCATCCGAGGACCTCCGCGCGCCGACATCCCTCCTGGCACGGCCATTGCACCTGCGGGAACTACTGATTCCACCGGGGGGCGGCACCGGCAGGACGGGGCACATCGTGCGACCGTGCGGAGGTAGTGAATGAGACCGGCGACGCTGCTCTGGCTGCTGTTTGCTCTGGCCACGACTCCCATCCTCCCGGCCGCGGCCCAGAGCAGCCGCGATCTGGAGCAGCGGATCACCGAGCTGGAAAAGCAACTCACCGACGTCAAATCCGAGTTGCGCGCCCAACGCGCACTCGAGGATGCCGAACTGAAGGCGCGCGTAGACGACTACCTGAAGCACGCGCGCCCGGTCGCGGCACCCCTCGAAGAACTCCGCCGCCGCGTGCGCCTTGGGGGATATCTCACGGCCGTCTACCACAATCTGGGGGATCTCGCCCAGCAGGCCCCCTTTGATCGGAATTTTAATGCGTTTACCCTGCGGCGCATGGTGCTCGATATCGACGCCGAAATCACCGAGCAGCTCGAGGTGGGGATCGAGCTCGAGACCGAACAGAACGTCGTCGACTCGTGGCTGCACAATCGCAACGCGATCGAAATCGACGAGGTGGAAATCGAGCACGCCGACCTGCGCTGGAAACTGTGCCGGCCGCTCAACCTCCGCATCGGACAACTCCTGGTGCCCTTCGGCGCCTACAACCTCGACCCGGAGGATCCGGAGCATGAGCTGCCGGACCGACCGCTGGTCGATTCCTTCGTCATCCCCACGGCGTGGGGCGAGGCCGGGCTCGGCCTCTTCGGAGTGGTTTGGGAATCGGACGGCGTCGAGCTGGCGTACGATCTGGCGGTCGTGAATGGGCTGAACGAGCGCGTCCACGAGCAGGACGCGGAACTGGAACGCCACGGCGTGCGCAAAGGCCGCGGCGACATCGGCGCCGACAACAACAGCGACAAGGCGGTGGCGGGGCGGCTGTGCCTGCGCCGGGAGGAAGCGTTCGAGATCGGCCTCTCGGGCTACACCGGGGTCTGGCGCGACCGCGGCAGCGAGCGCATCAACGGCGCGGCGTTCGACGCGCGCTGGGAGGTGACGGACGCGCTGACCGTGAAGGGCGAGGCGGCCTATCTCGCGATCGGCGAGCCGTCCACCCGCTATCTCGCGCAACTCTACGCGAGCAAGGAGGCGGCCGGCGCCGCCGCCGCCGCGCTGCCCGCCGGCACGTGGGGATTCTATGCCGAGGCGGTGTACCGGTTCTTCCCGGAGTTCCTGAAGGACACCTTCCTCGGGAAAGACCTGGAGAAGCCGACGCTGGAGGCCATCGCGCGCCTCGACTACATGACCGTGGACGATGTTTTCCCGTCCACGACGGGGTCCTGGACCGACGTGTCCGCGGGTCGGGTGGAGGATGCGGATCAGTACCGGCTCACGCTGGGACTCGGGTATCGACCGAGCGAGCACGCGATCTTCACGCTCGGGTACATGTGGAACGCCGGCGATATCCAGTTCCAGGACGGCGACGGGGTGTTCTTGGGGACCTCGGTGGGGTTCTAGTGGTGGCCCCGCTCGCCGTCGTCGTCGTGCTCCCCGCCCGGGGCCGGACCGCTACCCCCCGCGCCCTCCGGCGCCACGCCCGCCCGCAGCTCGTCGTGGCGAATCAACCCGCCCAGGTGTCCGGTACGCACGAACAGGGCCGTGGTCACCACGGCCAGGCCGAACGCGGCCGCGGCCAGCGTGCGGGCGCGCGCGTGCCCGCGGTGTGCGAGCGCGAGCGCGATGCCCGCGACCACGCCGACGACCAGCGCCGCGGGGAGCGCCACCTCGGCCGCTTCCTCGTGTTCCTCAATCAGGGCGTGGGTCACGCCGGCGCGGCCTTCCACGAGCTCTTCCGCCGGTTCGCCGGTCACGTAGGCCGGAATGGCCGTCACCGCCCCGGCCACCAGCAGCCAGAGGCCGAGCAGGAGCGCGGTCTGCGCCTTGCGCGTCAGGCCCCACGCCAGGAAGGGCAAGCTGAAGACCAGTGCCGCGCCCGGCAGGTGATTGAGCGCCAGATGCAGTTGTGCAGCGTTCACGCGTTCCTCTCCAAGGAGTTTTCCCCATGTCGGTGGAGCGGGTGGAACAGCAGATCCTGGCGGGGACTCTCCGCACCGGCAAGACCTACGGCTTCGACGAAGCCCATGACCCGACCCGACCCGCGCAAATGTGGTTCCAGAGCGCGCCCGAGGGCGAGGTCCTCTTCGTCGTCTTCTATTCCCAGGCGTGTCGCTGGTCGCAATGCCTCGGCTGCAATCTCCCCTCCAAGTCCTCGCGCCGGCCGGTGGGGTACCGTCCCCTCATGGAGCAGGTGGACCAGCTCTTTCGCGCCCCGGAGGTGCTCGCGCGGCGGGCGCAGATCCACAAGGTCATCCTGAGCAACAACGGCTCGATGCTCGACGAAGCGACCTTCTCCTCCACGGCGCTGATCTACCTCTTCGCGCGCATGAATCAGCACCTGCCGGCGCTCTCCGTCGTCACGCTCGAGACGCGGGCCGAGTACGTGGACCTGGCCGAGCTGGAGTTTCTCGCGCGGGTGCTCAAGGAGGCGGACACGCCGCGCGCCCTGGAGCTGGCGATCGGCTTCGAGGCGTTCGACGAGCGCATCCGCAACGAGCTGTTCTTCAAGGGGCTGTCGCTGCGCGTGTTCGAGGAGCTGGTGGCGAAGCTCGCGCCCTACGGTTTTGCACTCAAGTGTTATTTCATGCAGAAGCCGGTGCCGGGGGTGAGCGACGCGGCGGGGATTGCGGACATTGAGGCGGCGATCGACTATCTGGCGGAGGTGGGGCGGCGGTCGGGGGTGAAGCTGAACCTGCACCTGAATCCGACGTACGTGGCGGCGGGAACGCGGCTGGCGGAGAGTTTTGCGCGCGGCGAGTATGTGCCGCCGACGTTGCGCGACGTCGCGCGGGCGGCGCGTCACGCGCGCGGCAAGGGGCTGTCGCTCTTTCTGGGGCTGTATGACGAGGGGCTGGCGGTGCCGGGCGGGTCGTTTCTGCGGGCGGGCGAGGAGGCGTGCGTCGCGCGGCTGGAGGAATTCAACCGCACGCAGGACTACGCGCTCCTGGACCGGGTGGCGGAGGGGGACGGAGGCGGGGCTGCGGAGTGAGGCGGGGCGGAGGTCGCGCGGGCGCCGCCGCCGCCCAGCAGCACGACCTCGTTGCCGGGCGCGCGCGTCTGCCCGGCGGGAAGCGGCCTTGCCCTCAGGCAGCCGCTGCGTCAGACCAGGAGCATCGGCAGGGCGCGCAACTCGCGCCGGAACGGATCCAGGACCAGCCCAAAGCCCTCGAGCGTGGTCGCGCCGACGAGCGCGGCATCGCCCTCCTCCCCAAAGAGGACGAGGGAATCGCCGCGCCGACCCTGGTATTCGAAGAGCGCGGTGCCGAGGCGGCGCGTGACGCGCTCGCCGTGGGCCAGGGTAAAGTCGCGCGAAGAATGGGGCGCAATGCCCAGGGCCTGCAGGCGCGCCGCCTGGAAGACTGTCTCGCCCGGAATCTCGCCCGCGACGAACATCGTCGCATTCCCGAGCCGGGTCTGCTAGGCTGCGCGGGCCGACTGGTCCTTCCGAGCCGGTCCGAGGGCTTCGCCAGGCTCTGGTACGTCTCGCTCCCGCCCACCGGCGGCTTCCAGATCGAGGACTGGCGCGATGAAGTTCACTGAGCTGGACAGGCGCATGCGCGTGTTTGAAACCGCCCACGACCACTGCGTCCTCCCCGGCATCTACATGGTCGCCCGCATCGATGGCCGCGGCTTCTCGCGCCTCACGCGCGAGGTGCACCACTTCAAGGCGCCCTTCGACGAGACCTTCCGCGACCACATGATCGAGACCACCAAACACCTGATGGACTGCGGGTTTCGAACCCTCTACGGCTACACCCAGAGCGACGAGATTTCGCTCCTCTTCCATCGCGACGAGGACGCCTTCGGCCGCAAGCTCCGGAAGTTCGACTCGATCCTCGCCGGCGAGGCCAGCGCCTGCTTCAGTCTTCGACTGGGGGCGCCCGCCGCGTTCGACGCCCGCATCTGCCAGTTGCCGGACGCGGGACGCGTCGTCGACTACTTTCGCTGGCGGCACGAAGACGCCCACCGCAACGCCCTCAACGGACACTGCTACTGGCAGTTGCGCGGCGAAGGACAATCGGCTCCGGAGGCCACCAAGAACCTCGAGGGACTCTCCCTGCCCGCCAAGCACGAGCTTCTCTTCCAGCGCGCGCAGGTCAACTTCAACGATCTCCCGGCCTGGCAACGGCGCGGGGTCGGCATCACCTGGGAGGACTTCGCGAAGCCGTCGGTGGACCCCAGGAATGGCCATGCG
Organism: Planctomycetota bacterium; assembly: GCA_016220045.1. Classification (GTDB taxonomy): domain Bacteria; phylum Planctomycetota; class MHYJ01; order WSZJ01; family JACPWG01; genus JACRIP01. The sequence continues at coordinate 10,825 of JACRIP010000274.1, read as the reverse complement.
GTCTCCGCCACCCGGCGCCGTCTGCACGTCGACCTGGAACTGCCGATGAAGGACGCCTACGACACCTTCATCCGCGGACTCCTCCGGGAGGGCGGCGCGGCATCGGCCGACGCGGCGTCTTGACCCCCACGACCCGCCGCCGTGCTTCCGGACCCGCGGCGGGCGCAGGGGCCGCAGTCCGGATCTACTTCCCGATCCGGGTAGGCGCCGCGGACGGCACCGCCGATCGGACGGCGCGCCGATGAAGGTGGTCATCGACACGAACGTCGTGGTTTCGGCGGCGCTGCGGGGGCGGGACCCGGAGGGCATCATCCTCTGGGTGGTGGCGCAGTCCGATTGGCAGTGGATCGTCTCGCGGGAGATCCTGGTCGAGTACCGGGAGGTGCTCGGCCGGGAGCGGCTCCGGCTTCCGCCCGGGCTGCGCGCGCGCTGGCTGGACCTGGTCGAGCGGCGCACCACTCCCATCGCGGTGCCGACGGCGCCGGACTTCCCCCGCGACCCGAAGGACGCCCTCTTCCTGGCGTGCGCCCTGACGGCTCAGGCGGACTACTTGGTGACGGGGGACAAGGACTTCACCGCAGCCCGATTGCCCGTGACGACGCAGATCGTGTCGGTCGCGCAGTTCAAGAGACTGGTGTGCGCACCGACCCCGGGAACGGGACCGGGTCGATAGCGGCGGGTCATGTCCACTCCCCGGCGGTCGCCACGTCTCTACGGTATTCCACCTGTCAGAAACGCCGGGGATGACGCGCCTTGCCGGCGCCCTGGCCGGCCTCGACCGACATGGCGCGGATTCTCCCGCCGTGGTACGAGAACCTCGGGAAACGTCAGCGGCGGGGACGCACCTGGCGGGGAGTGCGGAAGCAGGGGTGGACCTCCGTGTCCGCCCGGGCGCGGCAGCAGGCCTTGGCAGGCGGGGCGGACACGGGGGTCCGTCCCCACGTCAACCAGGGTGATTGTCGTAGGCGGGATACCGGCCCGGGAGTTGCGCTTCCGGATTCGGCGGGCGGATGGCCGCGACGCACGTGAGGGTGACCGCCTCGATCAGGCCGCGCTCCACGAGAAAGCCCGCCAGACGGTCCGGGCCGATGCTCTCCGTTCGGGTCAAGCCGTCGCCGCCGATTGCTCGCGGGACCTCCTCGCCGGGGCGGCGGCCCTACAGGATTTCCATCTTCTTCGCCAACTCCTGGGTCTTGCCGGGCTGGTAGTCGTATTGAACTCCCTTCGTTCCCTTCAGAAAGTCATGCACCGAGTAGATCTTGGCCGTGCCGGTCTGCCAGGGGTCCAGGACGAACTCGGCGCCGCGGCCGTCTTCGACCAGCACCGCGCTGTGCTCGGTGACAGAACCGACGTTGCGTTGCAGGATCTTCACGTCCCAGGGCGAAGTTCCACCGATCAATCCCGCTTCCTCGAGTCGCGCCGCGATCCGGATCGCCCACTCATAGCACTTGCCACGACGCCCCTGGGAATACCCGGGAAATACCTTATCGACGGTGACGCCCATGTTGCCGCCCCACCCGGTCGTCCATCCCTCCGCCAGCGACTGCCGCACCACCAGGTCATAGAATTCCTCGATGCGCCGGCGCATCAGGTTCTTTTTCCAGGTCCTCACGCCCTGCCAGCCCATGCCGACCAGCGCGGGAAGCGCGCCCCAGCCCAGGAGCGCCTTGATCCATTCGTTGGCGGCGGCCGTCGGCGTGGCGCCCTCCGCCGTGCGTCCACCCGCCAGTTCCAACGCGCCCGCCCCAATCCGCGCCGCGAGGGAGAGTCCGAAAACCTTGAGCGCGAGAAGCACGAGCACGGCGATGCCGGAGAGCAGAATGAGGTACTCGACCGACGCCTGTGCCTGATCGCTCCGGCCGCGGCTTTCCATGGTTGATTCTCCGTCTCAGTGCCCGGGAAGTGTTGGCGTTATGTTTATTCATCGGATTCAACTGAATGTATTGCACCTGCCGTGCCATCTAGAGATTCCCCGGGCGTGAGCCGTGTAGATGCAAGCTCTTTTATGTGAGCGGGTTGTGGCGAGGGTATGGCGGAGGTCCGCCCGGGTGGGCGGATGGTGTTACAGGGCGCAACGCAGAACCTCGGACCTGTAACGAACCGAAACGCGGGGAGCCGCGGGGGTCGAGAGTCGCGGAGGAGGCGGGGGGAATGGGTAGAACCAGCCCGCCGGGGTGACCGACTTCAACGCCCGACGATGGGGGACCCGCCCCCGCCCCCGTCCCCGCCGGCCCCGCCGGACACGGGCGGGTGGAAGCCGCGGCGCATTCGCCCGATGGCCAGCACCGTGCCGCCGGCCCCCAACATCACCAGCAGCAGGCCGACTCCGGTAAAGACCTGGGACTGCAGCGCGTTCCCCGGCGTGAGCACGGCCTGCGAGGGATCGTCCGGATCGTAGCGGACCTGGACCGCCGTCCCCGGCGGATAGCGCGCCGCCAGCCGCTCGGCGTCGTCGCTGGCGCCGAAGGAATTCGACGAATCGCGGGCGTAGCGGTCGCTGCGGTACTCCTTGCTCGCCACGACGTATTCGTAGCTGATCTCGGCGCGGTAGTGGGTCGTGCTGCGGTGCTGGGTCCGACCGGTGCGAGCATCGCGATCCGTGAAGTGCGAAACGCTTTTGCGGACCTGCGACGCGAGCACGCGGCCCGGCACCGTGGGCCAGCCGGAGCTGGCGCTGATTTGCGCCCAGGTGACCAGTCCGACGCCGCCCATCATCAATCCGGCCAGGAGCAGAAAGCCCGCGCAACCGATGCCCCAGAGCGGGAGAATCAGCGGGAGCAGGCGGCGCAGCGGATCTTGCGGGGCAGTGGGCACGGCGTTTCCCCGATGGCGAGAGCCGGATCTGCTAGGATTGCCGGAGCGAGAGTTCCAGCCGGACGAGGCGGCGACAGCGCGGGCAGGAGCTCAAGACCTCGGTGCCGGCGACGTCGCGCACGGTCCAGGATTCACCGCAGACGGCGCAACGGAACGAAAGCTCGTCCACTAACGCGTGGGCCACCCGCCCGGAAACCGGATCGATCGCCACCCCGAGCCGGATCTCGCGCGGCAAGGTCGCCCCCTCGATCGGCGCCACGAGCAGCGCCGAGGTCCGCGTCAGTGCGTAGGGGAGCGCGCGCGGGCCCGCCGCGCCACCCGACGGAGCGGGCGGCGTAGTCGCGTCCGGCGCGGCGGGCAGATCCGGCGTCGTCACCACCCGGCGCGCGCGCACGCGGACCATGCGGACGCTCGTGCCTGAGGCGGGATGCCGCACCGTCACGCCGCGGTCGAGCGCGGCGGGGGGCGCCATGAATCGGGCGAGTCCCTGATCATCGGTCGTGCACTCCCCGGCCCCCGGCGCGCCCTCGAGCGCCAGGGTCTCGCCCGCGGCGGCGCGGACGTCCGCGACCACCTGCCGCGTTTCGTGCGTGCGCTCGCTCCCCTTCACCGGCACGCGTCGCAGCTCCCGCTCCCGCCCCGGCGCGATGATCGGGCCGACCGTGGTGTCGAGAATCCCGTGCGCCAGGCCGAAGAGCGGATTGTCGGGCACGGCCGCGAAGGGCGCACCCACCCGCGTTTCCACGCTTACGTCCTGGGTCGACACTTCGTAGGTGATGGTCACGGCCACCGCTTTCAGCAGCAGCACGCGCAGCTCGGGCCACTCCGCGTGCGGTACGGCCTCGATCAGCATGCCATAGCGCAGCGTTGATTCGCTCCGACCGCTCTCGCGCACGCCGAGGTCGTGCTTCTCGGTGTCCGCCTGCCGCCAGATGGTCGAGCAGCCGGCGAGCAGGAGGGGAAGAAGGGGGGCGAGAAGGAGCGGGAAGTGGGGGGCGCGAGCGGCCTGCGGACGACGCATCACGGCGCGGCTCCGATTGGTCAACTTTCAACGTGGCGCGGTACCTAATGTCCATCGGTTCCCGGTGCGCGCTCCCGATCCTCCCGAGCGAGATACTCGGCCTGGATTTTCTTCAAGGCGATCTCGGAAGCAGACCGGACATCGGGACTCTCGTCGCGCATCCCCACCACCAGGGAGGACATGGCATCAAGCGCTGCGACGCCGAATCGGCCTACGGTTCGTGCCGCACCGGCTCGAATCTCGGACTCCGGATCCGACAGGCTGCGAATCAGCGCGGGCACGGCCTGAGCAGGGTCCGCTTCGACGTGGCCGAGGCTCTCGACCGCGACTCGGCGAACTTCAGGCGCCGGATCCGAGAGTGCCGCCACCAGCGCGGGTGTCGCCGGTTTCGCACGTCCTCCCAGTTGCCCAAGGGCTCGAATACACAGCACACGGACCGGGACGGCGGAATCCTGAACCCCGACCACCAGGGCAGGGATCGCGTCCGTGGCTGACGCGGGGTGCCGGAAGAGTGCGAACGCCGCCGCACGCCGGACACTCTCTTCCGAGTCCTTCAACAACCCAGCGATCGTCATCGCCAGCGGCCTTCGCAGGTCAATCCACCGACCCAGCAACTCCACGGACAGGGTCCGGATCCGCGCATCCGCATCGTGGGTCGCGTCAATCAGCGCCGCCTCGCAGGCGGCGCTGTCGACGTCGAATTTCCCTAGGGCCTTGACGGCGGCGAAGCGAAGCTCTGCGTCGTTTGCCGTTGCGGCACGGAGGACAGCGGGGATCGCAGGTCGGCCCACGCTCCCCGCGTTGCCCAGGACCTCGAGGGCCCTCCGACGCGGATCGGGTCCCCCCGCGTCCACCAGTCGGGTCAGGGCAGGAATAGCCTCGCCAACATGCCCGATCGCTTGATGGAGGCTTCGTACGGCGGCGGCGGCCACCGGCGGTTCGTCATCGGAAAGCGCCTCGACCAGCGCCGGCAGAAACGCATCTGCGCCGCCCGCCTCACCGATCTTCCCTAGACTGTTCGCCGCCGCTACCCGGACGGTCGAGGACGGGTCCTTCATCAACGCCGCCACCACCGGGCCGACCGCGGCGCCCGCGGTCGTACCCACCTGACCCAATGCCCATGCGCAATCGGCGCGACGCGATGCGTCGGCATCGTGTGCAGCCGACGCAAGCGCAGGTACGGCCTCTGCCGCCGCGGGGCCCAGGCGGCCGAGCGCCAGCAGCGCGTCGCCGCGGAGTTCGGCGGCGGAGTCGCCCAGCGCGCGAACCAACGGGGCGATCGCACCTGCCGCCCCACCCGCTCGGACGGCCGCACGGCGCACCGCCAGGTCTGGATCCGTGAGCGCTTCCTCGACCGCCCCGACCGTCGATGAGATTCCGCCCGGGAGCCGCGGAAGCACGGAAAGAGCCGCGCACCGGATGCGCGGGTCGGGATCGTGTACGAGGCGTGCCATGCTCTGCGCGACCACGGCTCCATCGGACTCCCCGCCGGTGAACGAACCGGCCGCCGCCAGGCGAAGTCCGGCACTCACCTGAGGATCGCAGGCAAGCTGGAGGAGGTCTTTGGTCTGGCTGCCTTCGCCCTCCTGCGGCAGCCTCCCGCTGGCCAGCAGGGCCAATTCTACCTGCTGCTGGACCTCGGGCGCAGGATCGTGCGCCGCCGAGAGCACGCCGGCTCGCGCGACCGGGTTTCCGAGACCGATCTGGCCAAGCCCTCGAACCGCCATCGACCGCAGGAAGGCGTCTTTCTCGCGCAAGGACTCGACCAGGAAGTTCGCTGCTTTTGTGTCTTCCGGCCCGAGCCGATCGAACTCGTCGACCGTCTTCTGGATGGAGGCCGAAGCGCGGTCCCGCAGGAGTTGGAAAAGGGCCGGGATTCGTGCTTCGTCGTTGGGTCCGAGGTCAAGCAGCGCTCGCGCGGCATGCAGGCGGAGGCGCTCGTCGTCGACCCAAAGGGCCGCGCGCAACGCCGGAAGAGCTTCGCGGGCGTAGGGTCCGCCCCTTTCGAGGGCCGCGGCGGCAGTGCAACGCGTCTCACTGTCCGCATCCCCCAATTCCCGGATCATTAGCGCCACCCCGGCCGAGGACTCCGGACCTGAAGCGGCAAGAACTCGCGCGGCCGCCCGGCGGACCAAGACGTCCGGATCCTGAATGGCGCGCGACAGGCAGGGAAGGAGTTGCTCAAATGGGCCGCCGACTCTGGGCGCGGCTTCGAGGGCGGCGCACCGGACCACCGGCGCCGGATCGTCAAGCCGGCCGAGCAGCGCGGGTAGGGTTCGGTTCGCCGCCGGACCCCACGAGCCGAGAAGTGCCGCGGCGGCCGCGCGCATCGCGGAGTCGGCGCGATCCAGCGAGGCCGCCACGCAGTCCAGGACCTCTGCGGACGGCGGTCCTGCCTTGCCTAGGACGGCCATCGCCGCCCGACCTGCGGGAGCGCCGATCCCCGGTTCAGCCAGCAACCGGCAGAGAGGCGCTTGTGCCGTGGCACCGACTTGACTGAGCATCGCCTGCGCCAGGTAGCGGAGATCGTCGTCCGGTCCAGCCAGTACGTCGATCAATTCTGGAATGACGTGGTGCGTCCCCGTGCCGAACTGCGGCAGGGTCCTCCCTGCCGCCCGACGGACTTCGCGATCCGGGTCCTTCAGCGCGGCGGCCACGGACTGCACGGAACCCGACTGGGCGCCGCCGAATTGTGCGAGACCGCGGATGGCGAGGATGCGCATGGGAGGTTCGGCATCCGACATCGCCGATTCGAATCCGCGGAGCACCGCGGCCGGACCCCTGCCGATGCGGAGGAGGGCTCGGCCGGCGGCGTGACGCACCTCTGAATTCGGGTCTTTTCCAAGGGTCGGTACGAGGGTCACCTCGGCGTCGGAGAGCTGGGCGCCGATTTCCCCGAGTACCGTTGCACAATCGCGCCGCAAGGTGTGCGGCTCCTGCATCTCGCGCAGGACTTGATGCAGCGCGGCGGCGAACCCGGGGGCCGCGACGTCGATGGCTGCCAGGGCACGGGCGCACGCAACCCGGACGTCAGGATCCTCCTTGGAATCGGCGAGAATCCGCACCAGCGCCGCATCCGCGCTTTTTGCCTTGCCGCCAAACCGGACCAGGCCCGACGCGGCAATGCGTCGAACCTGGGGATCGACATCCGCGAGTGCGGCCGTCAACGCCGGAAGCACCTCGGCGTCAGCCTCCTTCATGGAGGCCAGCGATGCCGCGGCGCAGGCACGCATTCTGGGGTTGGTTGCCGCGAGCGCTTGGAGCAGGGGTCCGGGAGCGGAGGGACGGATCGACGCGAGCGCCGCCGCCGCCGCCGCGCGGACGGAGAGCAACTCCTTGGGGTTCGCCACGATGGACTCGAGGCCCGGGACGGCGGTCAGCGCGTTCTTCCCGAGCGCCCGGAGAGCCCTGCCGGCGGCGGTCCGAACTTCGGGATCCACGTCCCGCAGGGCCAAGCTCAGCGCGGTGACGACCTCTTCGTTGCTCAGCCCGTAGGAAGGAAGTCCTTCGAGAACGATCTTTCGGACCTGGCCATCCGAATTCGTGAGCGCGTCGGCCAGCTCGGAGCGGGGCGCCGGCTTCATGACCCGGAGTCCCCACGCGGCGGATCGGCGGGCCTCGACGTCGTCGCTCTGCAGAGCTTGGACGAGCACGGGGAGCCCGGCGGCGCCGAGCCTTGCGAGAGCGGCCCCGGCAGCGGCGCGAATCGGCTGTTCCGGATGCCCGAGCGCCCGGGCCAGTGATGAAAGGTCGGCGGCCTGGCCCGGGTGCTCTTGCAGGAGCATCCGGTGCGACACGTAGCTCACCGTCGGGTCCGGGTGCTTCGTACACCGCGTGACGGCGGCGACCAGCTCCTCCGACTCCCCGACGCGGGCGCCGATTTTCTGCAGCGCTGCGAGCACGACGACGGGGTCCTTGCTCTCCAGGGCGCGCGTGACTCCGGACCGGGAGGCGGCGTCGAACGGAACGGCCCAGCACCACACGCCCGCGGCGACAGCGCGGACTTTCTCATCGGGATCTTCCAGTGCGGAGAGGACGATCGTCCTGCGGCGTTCTGCGTCCGACTCGAATTGGGCGATCGCTTTCACGGCCGCCGCCCGTACGGTGGATACCGGATCGGCGGCCAGCAAACAGGCGGCTTCGCGAGTGGCGGCGTCCAAGTCGCGTTTCGGCGCGAGTCCGCTCATCGCCGCGTCCCGAACGTGGGGATCATCGTCCTTCAGACCGAGGACGAACACGCTCGGGGGAACTCCCGGGTCTCCGCCCAGGGCGGCGAGCGCCACAATGGCAGCCTTGCGCGTCCCAGCAGTCGTCGCCGGATCTTCCAGCAGGGCGAGCAGCGCCGGCACCGCGGGCCGGGCGCCGGAGCCGAGGTTGCCAATCACCCACAGGGCGCCCTCGGTCTCCAGCGCCTTCCCTTCCTTGAGGACTTGGAACAACGCGGGCAACGAGCTCTTGCCGAGGTGAACCAGGCCATAGGATGCGTTCAGGCGAACCGTCGAATTCGAGTCGCCCAGGGCCCGAACCAGGAGGGGGATGCACTCTGCGCCCGCGGCTTCCGCGCAGTGCACGGCAGCGATCCGACCGGGAGCATCCAATTCCGAGAAGGAGCTGAGCAGGGCCTGCTTCGCGGCGGGCTGACTCCGGGCCGCCAGACGCAGCGTCCCCGCGGCGGCCCCCCGGACCCTCTCGTCGGGGTCGTGCAGAGCCGCCACCAGCGGCGGAACCACGGACTCGGGAAATTCCTTGAAGTAGGAGAGGCCATGGACCCCCGATGCGCGGACCTGCGCGTCGGGGTCCGAGATCGCACGCATCAGCGCTTCCCGGGCCAAGGGAAGGTCACGACCAACCCGTCGGAGCGCGGCCATGACCCGGCGTCGAAGTTCGACGTCGGGAGAACCGGCCAGCTCGACGAGTGCGCGAGTCGATTCCGGGTCGCCACCGGCGATCCGCTCCAGTGCCTCGCACGCCTGTTCGCGGGAACCCCAGTAGCGGTCACGCTGGAGCATTCGTATCAACAGCGGCGCCGCAGACCGCGCCTCGGCGTCATAGGTTCCCAGTAGTGGAATCGCCCGGATCAGCACCCGCGGGTCGCCTTCTTCGATAAGGTCCACGAGTGCCGCGACGGCATCCGCGGCCTGGCTGCCGCTGCGATCATGGGCACCGATCGCCGCCAACCTGACGCTGGGTTCGGGATCTCGCAGGCACGCATGGAGGCCGGCCGCGGTCCGTGGATCCCGCGGCGCAACCCGGCCCAGGGAAGTAGCGGCCGCACCCCGCACGCGGGGATCGGGATCCTGGAGTGCCCGGACCAGCGGCGCAACCATCTCCGAGGACGCCCCAGGCAACGCGGCCGCCCGGCCTGCAGCCAACGCGCGCACAGTGGGGTCGGACCGCTGCAGGAAATCGAGCAGCGCCGCCGCCGCAGCTTCGTTGGGGCGTTCCAGGCAGAGCAGCGCGAGACGGGCTTGCTGCTGGACTCCGGCTTCCGGGTCGCGAAGCGTTTCGCGGAGGGCCGGGATCGCCTTTTCGCCGCGATCCCCGAAGGTGGCGAGCGCGAGCGCAGCCGATTGACGGACGGCGGGATCCGGATCCCGCAGGGCGCTCACGTATTCGGGAACGAGCGCCGGCTCGTAGCCAGGAGACGTTTCCAGGGCGAGCGCTGCGGCTCGGCGAGCGTCCGGGCTGTGGCCGTGGAGCTCAGCGATCAGGATGGCGCGTCCGGATTCTGCAAGCGCGGCCAGGGTCGCCGCGGCCGCACGCGCAATCTCCGCATCCTCGTGGCGCAGGTTTCTCCGGAGGTCGGCCAGGACGGCGGCGCTGAGGTGAGTGTTGGTTCCCCATCGGCCCACCGCAGCGATCGCCGCCGCCCGGACGGAAGGTTCTGCGTCCTCGAGCGCGATACAGACGGCCGGGTACGCCCAGCGCGCCGCCTGCCAATGGAGTCGCGCGAGCGTCTGAAGCGCAGCCCGGCGCTCCGCGGGATCCTGGTGCCGCAGGGAGCGGAGGAGAGGACGAACGACGCGATCCATCGGCGCGTCGCGGAGTCGTTCGATCGCGGCCCGGCGGACGGACGGATCGGCGTCACGCGCCTGCACCAACCACTGCGCGATCTGAGCCGCCGGGATTTGAGCCGGCTCCTGGCCCGAACCCGGGACCGGGTGCGCCACGAGTGCCAGGAGCAAGCACAACGTGCCCGCGGCCCGTGACCGGATCATGCTGCCTGCGCTCCGCCTCATGGAGGCTGGGCGCAGGGCGGTGCAATCGGCCAGGTTCACCCATTCCGGCAAGAGCACGTTGGTCTCCACGAGTGCACGATCTGCGGCTGACGCCGGCAAGCCGGTTACGGTGAACACCTGAATCTGCGGCGCGTTCCCCGGCGTGAGCACGGCTTGCGCAGGATCGACGGGATCGTAGCAGGCGAGGACGCCTGCGCCACAAGGGTTTCGAGCTTATCCGTGATCGTCCGAGAGGTCTACGGTAATTGTGGTGCAGGCGTCCTCGCCTGCACTCGAAGGGCCAACAACCGCGGCCTTTGCGAACCGGGTGAATCGTAGCAGGCGCGGTCCGCGCGAGGCAAGAGGCTTCGTGATCTTGCCCCTCGCGTCCGGTCCTGTGGTAGAATCCGCGCCATGAAGTGGAACAAGAGCACGCGCTTCGCCCTCTACGCCGCCGTCGAGATGGCGCGCGCGGGCGAGGAGCTGGTCACAATCCCCGGCGTCGCGGCGAAGTACCGGATCTCGGCCCACCACCTGGCGAAGATCCTGCCGCAATTCGTGCGGGCGGGCCTGGCCGAGGCGGTGCGCGGCAAGTCCGGCGGGTTCCGCCTCGCCCGCGCGCCCAAGGACATCTCGCTGCTCGACATCGTCGAGGTGTTCGAGGGCAAGCTCGACCTGCGCGGCTGCCTGCTCGCCGACCGCGGCCGGCCGTGCGCCGCGTCCGACGCCTGCCGCCTCAAGAGCATCTTCGATGAGATCGAGCAGCAGGCGT
>JACRIP010000273.1 GCA_016220045.1 Planctomycetota bacterium | reverse complement strand
CCCGCGCCCCAACGACGGAGGCGGCAAGGCCCCGTAGCGCGCGGGCGCGGCCCCCCCGGGCGCGCGCCCGTCCCCGAGCATTCCCTTCTCCCGGAGAGCTCCGTTGACCGTCGAATACACCCACGACTTCGAGAAGCCGATCGCCGAGCTGGAGCAGGAAATCGCCAAGCTCGAACGGCTGGCCGTGAAGTCGCAGCTCAATCTCAGCGCGGAACTGGAGAAGCTGCGCGACCGCGCGCTGCAGGTGAAGCGCGAGATCTACGGCAATCTCACGCCCTGGCAGCGGGTGCAGATCGCGCGCGATCCGCGGCGTCCGCTGCTGACGGACTACCTCGCGGGCGCGGTAGAGGATTTCCTGGAGCTGCACGGGGACCGGACCTACGGCGATGACAAGGCGGTGGTGACGGGCTTCGGCCGGATCGGCGACGAGCGGGTGATGCTGGTGGGGCACAAGCGCGGCAAGAACACCGCCGAGCGCGTCAAGTGCAACTTCGGATCGCCCCACCCGGAGGGGTACCGGAAGGCGCTCTTGAAGATGCAGCTTGCCGAGCAGTGCCGCATTCCGGTGGTGACGATCATCAATACGGCGGGCGCGTATCCGGGGATCGGGGCGGAAGAGCGCGGGCAGGCGCAGGCGATCGCGAAGAACCTGTTCGAGATGTCGCGGCTGCGGACGCAGATCCTGTGCATCGTGATCGGCGAAGGGGGCAGCGGCGGTGCGCTCGGGATCGGGCTGGGCGACCGGCTGGCGATCCTGGAGAACGCGTATTTTTCGGTGATTTCGCCGGAGGGGTGTGCGGCGATCCTGTGGAAGGACGGGACCAAGGCGCCGCAGGCGGCGCAGGTGCTGAAGCTGGCGCCGAAGGACCTGCAGGGGCTGGGCGTGGTGGACGACATCATTCCGGAGCCGGTGGGCGGGGCGCATCAGGATCCGCCGGGCGCGGTGGCGCGGGTGAAGGAGTACATTCAGAAGACGCTGCGCGAGCTGCGCGCGCTGCCGATCGGGGAGCTGCTGAAGAAGCGCTACGAGCGTCACCGGAGGATCGGGGCTTTCCTGGAGGGCGAGGAAGCGAAGGTGTACTTCCAGGCGTCGATGGTGAAGGCGGCGGCGCGGGCGCAGGCGAAGGCGCAGAAGGAGGCGGGGGGCGCGGCGCCGAACGCGCCGGCGCCGAACGCGGCGTCGCCGACCGAGAGTGCGCTGCTGGTGGCGGGGGCGGGAGGGGTACTCAGCGCGGCGCCACCCAGCGCCTCCGCCCCCGCGCCGTCCCCCTCTGCCGCCGCAGCGCCGCCCGCCCCGGCGCCCGTCGCACCCGCGCGCTCCCCCGCCCCCGCCGCAGCGGGGGAGGGTCGGGGAGAGGGATGGTCCGAACCACCCAGTGCCTCCGCCACCCCCGCGCCGATCGCGGCGACCACGCCGGATCCTACCGCGCCTCCAGCAGCTCCCTGAGTCTGCCGGTGGCCGATCCCGGCCGTCCGTCGGCGATCGCGCGACCGTCCACCCGCACCAGCGGCACGACGCCGCGCAACCCGTTGGTGAGGAAGGCCTCGTCCGCCGCGCGCAGTTCCTCCAGGCGCGGCGCGCGCTCGGTCACGCGCAATCCCGCGGCCGCCGCCGCCGCCAGGACGACAGCGCGTGCGATTCCCGGCAGGATGGGCGCGCGGGTCGGCGCGGTGATCAGGCGTTTCCCCTGGATGACGAAGAGGTTGGTGGCGCAGCCTTCGAGCACGCGGCGACCGCCGCCCGCCGCGCGCGCGCCCGCTCCCTTCCCTGCCGGCGCATCGCACCAGAGCGCCTCCCAGGCGCCGCGCGCGCCCGCCCAGTGCTGCGCCACGAGGAGGGGAAGTCGCGACAGGGTCTTGTGCCGTGCCACCGGATCGTCGCCGCGCGCGCCGGGCCACACCACCGCGGCCGCGCCGCACTCCGCCGCCTCCGCCATCCCATCAGGCAGCTCCCGGAGTTCGATCACGCAGGTCGGCCCGGCGTCGGCGCCCGGCGTCACGACGAGGCGCAGCGCGCCGTTCGCGCGCCGATTGCGTCGCGCCAGCGCCGCCGCCACGCGCCGGACGATCCGCTCAGCCGGCGGTCCGGGCAGTCCGAGCTCCGCCGCCGAGGCCCGCAGCCGCGCGAGGTGGGCCGCCAGCCGCCGCGGCTCCCCCGCCCGCACGCGCAGGGTCTCGAAGAGCCCGACGCCGGCGCGGAAGCCCGCGTCCTCCGCGCTGATCGCCGCCGCTCGCGCGTCGACCCACCGTCCACAGACCCAGATCGAGTCACGCTGCATCCTGGGGCTCCAGATATCCAACTCAGGCTCGCGCCCGATACCCAAAGCGAGTGCCGATTCGTCGTGCGATTGGGTGATTTGGTGATCGGGTGATTGGGTGATTACGGCGTCCTGAAGTGCGAACGGGGTTTCATGATTCTCAGCAGTAGGAATCCAAACCCCTAAACCTCCAAACCCCTAAACCTCCAAACCCCTAAACCTCCAAACCCCTAAACCTCCAAACCCTAAACCCGATCCGCTCCGGTAGCTGGCGGCCCAACCCGCCCACGCTCCATCACCCACTTCCCGCGAGGGCCGCCCCCCCCCCATTCGATGCCGAGCACGCGCTTCATACCCTCCGCTTTCGCCAACGTTTCCGCGTACTCCGCCGCCGCCTCCGAGTCGGCCGTGATCGCGCCGCCGACCTGGAAGAAGGCCTCCCCCGCCGCCAGCGCCAGGATGCGGATCGCGATCGACAGGTCCGCGCTGCCGTCATAGCCCAACCAGCCGATCGCCCCCGTGTACGGACCGCGCGCCGTCGGTTCCAGCTCGTCGATGATCTCCATCGCGCGCAGCTTCGGCACGCCGGTGATCGACCCCCCGGGAAAGGAGGCGCGTACCAGGTCGAGCGCATCCAGCCCGGCCCGCAGTTCCCCGGTCACGGTTGCGACGAGATGAAACACCGTAGGAAAGGCCTCGAGCACCCGCGCCTCCGCGACGCGCACGCTGCCGATCTCGCAGACGCGGCCCAGGTCGTTGCGCTCCAGGTCCACGATCATCGCCAGCTCGGCGTTGTCCTTCGCGCTCCGCACCAGCTCCCGCGCCAGCCGCGCGTCCGCCGCCGCGTCCAGTCCGCGCGGCCGCGTGCCCTTGATCGGCCGCGTCTCCACCTGTCGCCCGCTCACGCGCAGGTAGCGCTCCGGCGAGGCCGAGAGCAGCGCCCGCCCCCCGCCTCCCCCGGCGCCACCGCCGCCGCCCACCCCCAGCAGCGCGGAAAACGGCGCGGGGTTCAGCTCCCGCAGGCGCGCGAAGAGCCGGAGCGCGTCCGCCGGCGCCCGCGCGCGGAACCGCTGCGAGAGGTTGACCTGGTAGACGTCTCCGGCCGCGATGTACTCCTGCACCCGCTCCACGGCCCGGCAATACTCCGCGCGCGTGAAATTCGAACGCGCCCGTTCCCGGCCCGCGGCCCGCCCCCGCGTCGGCGCCACCGGGGCGGGCCGCGGCCCACCCACGGGCGCGGCGCTTGCCGGCGCGCCGACCTGCCAGGTGCGGCCGGTCACGTGATCGCGCGCCCAGAAGGCGTCGTAGAATGCGAACCACAGGTCCGGGAAGCCCAGGTCGTCGCGGCGGCGCGCCGGCAGCTCTTCCAGCAGCGTGCGTAGCCCATACCCGAAGTACCCTACCGCCCCGCCGCGGAAGGGCAGCTCCTCGACCGCCGTCTCCCCCACCCCCCCCCCACCCCCGGCCCCGCGGCGACCCGGCCGGCCGCGCCGCCGCGGCGCTCCCCCGGGGCGCCCCCCCGCCGCGAGCAGCGCGCGCAGCGCCGCGAACGGATCGCCCTCCCAATGCGCGGTCCCGCATCCCGGCCGCCACAACGCCAGGCGCCGCCCGCGCGCCGACAGCACGCACTGGGGACGGCCACCCCAAAAACCGTACCGCCCCCAGCGCGGATCGCGCAGGCTGCTCTCCAACCAGAACGCCCCCCGCCGCGCCCCGCCAGCCGGCGCCGCCCCGGCCAGCGCCGGCTCCCGGGGCGCCACCTCGCGCACCTCCGGCGCACCCGCGCCCGCTCCGTCCACCCGCTGCGCCGCGTGCCGTGCCGTCATCCGTCCTCCATGCCGGCTCGCTCCGGCCGGCGCCGCCCCTCAAATCCGCGCCTCGCCATGGCCCCCCCAGCGGCGCGCCACTCTAGAGCGCCCACTCCACAGCGTCAATCCAATTCGCCGCACCCGCAGATCAGGGTCCCCGCCGCCGCACGGCGCACCATCTGCCCGCGCCGCCGGCCGAGATTCTCTTTGACAGCCCCTCCCCCCCTGATATACTGGCCGCCGAACCCTCCCCCCCGACCCTCCCGAAGTCGGGGCTGCGTATGATCTTCAGTCGGCCGGCCGCACCCTCTCTGAGGACGAGCGATGTCTCGGATTAAAAACCTGCTCTTCGGCAAGCTCGCCGTCAGCACCAAATTCATCACCGAAGAACAACTCGACGAATGCCTCCTCGCCCAGCGCGAGATCGAGACCCGCGGCGAGGTCGCCCCGCGCCTCGGGGAAATCCTGGAGCAGAAGGGCTATCTCACCCGCCAGCAGATCCGCTCCCTGCTCGAGACCATGCAGTCGATGCAGCGCCGGCTCTTCGGCGAAATCGGCGTCACCTTCCACTTCGTCACCCTCGAACAGGTCCAGACCGCGCTCGAGATCCAGCGCTACCTCAAGAACTCCCAGGAGACGGTGCCGCTCTTCGGGCAGGCGCTCGTCACCTACAGGCAATTCCTCAAGAACCTGAAAGACGCCGGAACGACCGGGCAGCCGCGCATCGGCGAGGTCCTGATCGCGATGGGCTATCTGAAGGCGCACCAGGTCGAGCGCATCGTCGAGGAGCAGTCCAAGAAGCTGGTGGACTGCGACAACTGCGGCGCCAGCCTGAACATCTCCAAGTTCAAGGTCGGCCAGAAGATCAAGTGCGGCCAGTGCGCCACCATCCTCGCCCTGGTCCACGACGAGGCAGGCAACGTCGAGGCGCGGATGCCGCAGGAGGCCGGCGCCGCGCTGATCGTCGGTCCGCCCAGCGGCCAGCAGATCGAGATGAAGGAGAAGGACGCCGACAAGGACAAGGCCGCCGAAATCAACCTCCAGAAATCCACGACGCTCGGCGACTTCCAGATCATGTTCCGGCTCGGCCAGGATTCCACCGGCATCCTGTACAAGGCGCAGCAGATCTCCAAGAACCGCCCGGTCGTGCTCAAGATGATGAACCCGAGCGCCATGGAGGACGCGGCTTTCGCGAAGCGCTTCATGGACGAAGCGCGCAAAATGGCCGGCCTCGACCATCCCGCCATCAAGCGGATCTACTCGATCGGCAAGATCAACGAAAAGAACACCGAGCGCGTCTACGTCGCGATGGAGTTCGTCGAGGGCGAGTCCGTTCATAAGCTCCTGGAGCGTGAAGGGAAACTCCCCTACCCGCACGCGCTCGGGATCGTGCGCCAGGTCGCCGATGCGCTCGCCTTCGCCTGGCAGAACGGCGTGCTGCACACCGACATCCGCCCCTCGAACATCCTGATCCTGCCCAGCGGCGAGATCAAGGTCGCGCAGCTCGGACTCGCCTCCAAGTCCACGGAGAACATCCTCACGATTTCGAAGAGCGGCCAGCTCGCCCCGTTCTACATCGCGCCGGAGCAGGTCACCGAGGACCGCGAGCTCGATTGTCGCACCGACATCTACTCGCTCGGCGCCTCGCTCTTCCACATGATCACCGGGCGTCCGCCCTATCAGGGCCAGTCGCCCTTCGAGATCCTCGTGCGCCTCACCGAGGAGACGATTCCGCCGCTCAAGTTCTTCGATCCCACGATTCCCGACGGCCTGTGCAAGATGGTCGAACGGATGCTGGAGGCGGAGCCCGAGGAACGCTATCAGACCTACGACGAGCTGTTGCGCGATCTCGCCGAGGCGGAAGCCGGCGGACCGATCCGCCCCAGCGGGGCGATGGCGGCGCCCGATCCGGGAGCGACCCCGCAGCGGCCGATGCAGTACCTGGGCACGCCGGGCGAGGGGGTGCCGCAGGGCGAACTCGACGCGGCGACCTTCGCCGGCTCGGACACGGCCAAGTCCAAAGGCGTCGAGGCGCGCGGCGCGGCCGCCACGCAGGCCTCCAGGACCCCGGCGCTGGTCGGCGGCGCCGCCGTCATCGCCCTGCTCATCGGCCTGGGCATGTACTACGCCGGCAGCGGACCCACCGTCGACCCGACCGTCAAGACCGACCTCCCGCTCGACGTCCTGCGCAAGGCGATCGCCGCAGCGGGCGAGGACTACCCCGCCGCCCTCGAACACATCGACCGCTTCCTGCGCGACAACCCCGCCGACCCCGGCCTCCCCGAGGCCAAGCGCATGCGCGCCGCCAAAGAGGCGGATCGGGACGCACGCTGCGAGAGCGAGCTGGAAGCGGTGCGGACCGCCGTCAAGGATGCGCTCGCCGACGAGCGCTACGCCGAGGCGCTCACGCGCTACGATGCCTGGCCCACCGCCCTGAAGACCACCGACTGGACCGAGAAGCTCGCGCGCGAGCGGGAAAAGACGCGCCAGCAGATCGTCCAGAAATTCGCCGCCGACGCCGCCGAGATCCGGCGCACCTGCGAGGCCGACCACGATTTCGACACGGCGCGCAGCGCGCTCGGCGCGTGGACGAACCGGTTCGCGGGCCTGGACGATCTGCTGGCGCAGGTCACCGCGGAAGCGGCGACCATCGACGAGCTGGAGCGGAAGGTGAAGGAGGCGGAGAAGCAGCATCAGACGGAGGCGGAGTTCGCGGCCTCGAAGAAGATCTATGATGAAGCCCGGGAAGCGGCGCTCTCCGGGCTGAAAGTGCTGAACCTGCCGGAGGCCGAGCAGAAGGTCACCGCCGCCGAGGCCCAGGTGACGATGGACGAGCACAAGCGGAAGCTGGCCGACCTGAAGCGCGAGTTGAGTTCGATCGGCGACGCGCTCGAACGCACGGTATCGCGCGGCGGGCAGAAGATTTCCGACCTGGTCGCGGCATCGGCGACGCCGGAGAAGTTTCCGCTGGTCATGGTGCCGGACAAGGCGGGGAAGCTGGCGCCGCAGCCGTTGCGCGCCATCGACACGGAGGGCATGGAGGTCGGGGCCAAGCCTGAGGATGCCCGGCGCCTGACCTGGGCCGAGGTGCCGCGCCGCTCCCTCTACGAACTGGCCTCGATGGTCGCGACGCAGAACAGCGGGCAGGAGCGCTACGACCTCGCGATCTTCTGCCTGCGGTCCAGCCTCTACGCGGAAGCGGAGAAGGAATTCTCGGCGGCGATCGCGCTGGGGACCGAACGCGGGCGGGTCAAGCCGTACCTCGACGAGATCGACTCCCTGTTTGCGGAGGCCGCGGCCAAATGCCTCGCGCAAGCGCAGGCGACGAAGGCCAAGGGGGACGTAGCCGGCTGCATGGAGGCGCTGCTGACGCTCAAGAACTCCTACGCGGAGCGGGACTTCACGCGCAAGAACGCGGCGGTGATCGAGCAGTTGCTGAAGGAGGCGCTGCAGCTTCGGATCGCCGAGGTGCCGAGCGCAAAGCCGCCGGACTTCTACGACTGGGAGGATGCGCCGCAGCTCGGGCGCTGGACGCCGATCAAGGGCGCGATCTGGGCGATCGAGGAGGGGCAGCTCCATGGCAAGGGGCGCCAGGGCGGGATCGAGCGCAAGGGGGAGGCGCCGTTGGCGGAGCTGGCGGGCCTGGTCTACGTGGCGGCGGGCGGCCTGCGGCCGACGGTGCTGATCCGTCTGGGCGCGTACGAACTCAAGATCATGGACTCGGGCGCGGTCTACTTCAAGGACGTGCAGGCGAACATTCCGCGCAACAGTCCGGAAGTGATTCAGGCGAACACCTGGTACCAGTTCCGCATCTGGAAGCAGCGGCAAGCGGGCAAGGACGTGATCACCTTCGCGCTCAACGACAAGCCGCTCACGAGTTTCGATGCGACGAGTGCGCGGACGACGGTGACGCTGGACTTCGAAGTGCGCGGCACGGCGCTGGCAGGGGCGCCGCCGGCCCCGTCGAGCTACGTGCGCTTCGACAACGTCGTGATCCGGCCGGAGGAGTAGCACGGGGGGGGAGGCAAGCGCAGGGCCCGGGCGGCCCGCGCGCGCCCTACCCCTACCCCTACCCCTATTCCTACCCCTATTCCTATTCCTACTCCTATTCCTACTCCTATTCCTACTCCTCACCCCCCCCTCCTCCTGCCGCGTGCTGCGTCCCAGGGTGTTCGCCGTACGCAAGGCCGCGTGGCGACCGCCTGCCCACCTCATCCGCGCGCGGCAACGCTACTCCCCCCAGTGCCTGGCGCTGCGTGAGGCGGGCCTGGTGGGAGAGCAACCTCGCTGCAACGGGTTGCACCCTGCCGTAGGGGCGGCCCTTGTGGCCGCCCCAGTGCGGCATCCCCAGCAACGGTAGTCCGCCCTGGCACTCCTCCAGGGCGAATCCCCTTGACCGCCGCCGGGCTCCTCCGTATCGTACCCGAGGAAAAGCAACGACCTGCACGCGACTCAGCCCGTGCCCGGAGAGGAGTGCACATGGGCCCCCGGCCTTCGCTCTGGTTCCGCGCCCTGCTGGCCCTGGTACTGATGATCGGATTCTACGGCCTTGCCCTGACCATCGCCTGTGGACTCCTCTACGTCGCATACCTGGACGCCGCCGATGGGCGCAGGATCCACGCGAAACTGGTGATTCTCTGCCTGCTCGGTGCCGGGGTCATTCTCTGGTCGGTGCTCCCGCGTTTCGAGCGCTTCGTCGCGCCCGGCCCGCGCCTGGATCCGAAGCAGCACCCGCGCCTCTTCGCGGAGCTCGAGGGACTCGCCCGCGCGATCGGCCTGGCGATGCCGCAGGAAGTCTACATCGTGCTGGAGCTCAATGCGTTCGTGGCCGAACGCGGCGGCTTCCTCGGCGCCGGCAGCCGCCGGATCATGGGCCTTGGCCTGCCCCTCTTGCGCATCCTCAGCGTCGCGGAACTCCGCGCCGTCCTGGGACACGAGTTCGGTCACTACCACGGCGGCGAAACCCGCATCGGACCGTGGCTGTTCAGGACGCGCGAGGCCATCGGGCGCAGCATCTCCAATCTCGCCGAAATGGACTCGTGGCTGCAGTTCCCCTTCCTCTGGTACGGCAAGCTGTTCCTGCGGATCACCCATGCCGTTTCGCGGCGGCAGGAACTGGCCGCCGACGAACTGGCCGCCCGCATCGTCGGCTCCGGACCCGCGGCCTCGGCCCTGCAGAAGGTCCATGAGACCGCGCCGGCCTTCGATCCCTACCTCACGGGCGAAGTCATCCCGGTCCTCGATGCCGGCTACCACCCGCCGCTGGCCGACGGCTTCGCACTCTTCCTGCAGGACACGACGGTGCGCAAGGCCCTGGACAAGATCCGCGGGGAGGAGTCGCACGTCGAGCCCGATCCGTACCTGAGCCATCCTCCGCTGGCGGAGCGGCTGGCGGCCATCATGCAGTTCCCGACCGGCCCCAGCTCCGCACCTGGCCTGCCGGCACTCTCACTGCTCGACGACCTCCCGGCCCTGGAACGGGAGCTGCTCGCGTCGGCGTTCAAGAATGAGCAGGTCCACGCGCTCCAGCCGATCCGCTGGGAAGACACGGGGCCGACCGTCTACATTCCGAGCTGGCGGAAGCACCATGCGCAGTACCGTGGCGGGCTGAAGGGCGTCAATCCCGAGGGGCTCCCGAGCCTGGCAAAGGACCTGCCGGCAACCGGGCGCTCCTTGACCACGGCGCCGGTGGACTCGGAGGGCGCGGCAGGGTTGGCGGGACACACGATCGGCGTCGCATTGGCACTCGGGCTTCTGGAAACCGGGTGGTCCCTCGAGGTTTCGCCCGGTGCGCCGATCCGGGCGCGGCGCGGCGGCGAGGAACTGGAGCCATTCAACGTGCTGCGCGCGCTGCACAAGCAAGAGCTCGAAGCGGGTGCGTGGTTCGTGCGCTGCGTCACGCTGGGCATCGGCGGGTTGGACCTCGGCGCCGCGCGCGATGGCGGAGCGCCCCCCGGGCCCGCAGCGGCAGCCGCCGCGCCGGACGCTGCGCCGCCCCCCGGGCCGTAGCGGCGCGCCTGCGGCGCGGATCCCGACGCGCTCCTGAAACCTCTTGCAATCCCCCGCTTCGTTCCTATAATAGCGCGCCTGAATTCTGCTCCCGCTTCCCCGGGAATCGGCTCTCTCTGCACGCAGGACTACGTGGCACTCGGCATCATAACCATTGACGGTCCCGCGGGTTCGGGGAAGAGCACGATCGCCAAGGAACTCGCGCGGCGTCTCGGCTACCACTACCTGGACACCGGCGGAATGTACCGTGCCGCCACCCTCAAGGCGATGGAGCAGGGCCTCGACTTCGCCGACGAAGAGGCCGCCGGCCGCCTGGTCGCCGAATCCACGTTTCACCTGAGCGAAGAACCGGACGGCCGGATGCGCATCGAGCTCGACGGGCGCGACGTGACCCGCGCCGTGCGCGCCCCCGAAGTCGCGGCCCGCGTGCACATTTTCGCCGAGCTCAAGCGCGTGCGCGAGGAGATGGTGCCGAAGCAGCGCGCGCTCGCCCGCGCGGCCGCGACCGTGGCCGACGGGCGCGACATGGGCACCGTGGTCTTCCCCGACGCCCCGTTCAAGTTTTTCCTCGACGCCTGCGGCGACGTCCGCGCGCGCCGCCGCCACCAGGAGCACGTGGAGCGCGGCGACAAGCTGACCTACGAGCAGGTGCTCGACGAAGTCCGCCAACGCGACGAACGCGACCGCAACCGCAAGGTCTCGCCGTTGCGGGTCGCCGACGGCGCGGTCGTGCTCGATACCACCGACATGTCCCCGGAGGCGGTGGTCGAGGAGATCCTCGGCTACCTGCCGAAACGGAAAACCACCCGGTAGATCCCGTGCCCGGCCGACCGCCGGGGCCTGAGCCGCGAGGGTGAGTCGCCCGCGCGGAGGCCTCGACGCGCTCCGATCCCGGAGGAGCGTCAAAGACGGCCGTGCGCATATGGGGTCAATGCCTGAAGGAGCATCCGTTCATGGCCGAAGCGAAAGACCTGGTCCGCGAACTCATGTTGGCGCCCGACGATCTGGACAAGGCCGTTCTCGAAGCGCTGGGACCGACCGGTGAGACCGACCTCGTGAAAAGCTACGAGGAATCGATCCGCGACTT
This sequence comes from Planctomycetota bacterium, assembly GCA_016220045.1. Classification (GTDB taxonomy): domain Bacteria; phylum Planctomycetota; class MHYJ01; order WSZJ01; family JACPWG01; genus JACRIP01. The sequence goes on along the minus strand of JACRIP010000273.1, from coordinate 604 downwards.
CGAGGTCGACACCATCCTCAAGGGCCGGATCATCAACATCATCAACGACGAGATCGTCGTGGACATCGGGTACAAGTCCGAGGGCATTCTCCAGGTCATGGAGTTCCCGCTCTCGGCCCCGCCCAAGATCAACGACGAAGTCGAAGTCTTCCTCGAGTCGGTCGAGGACGACACGGGCGCGATCCTGATCTCGAAGAACAAGGCCGACCGCATCCGCGGTTGGGAACGCATCATCTCGTCGAACAAGGAAGGCGACGTCGTTCGCGGCAAGGTCATCCGCAAGATCAAGGGCGGCCTGCTCGTGGACATCGGCGTTCCGGTCTTCCTGCCGGCCTCCCAGGTCGACATCCGCCGCGTCGAGGACATCGGCGAGTTCGTCGGCCGCGAGGTCGAATGCAAGATCATCAAGATCGACGAGAAGCGCATGAACATCATCGTCTCGCGCCGCAAGCTCCTCGAAGAGATGCGCGAGCAGATGAAGAAGAAGCTCCTCACCGAAATCAAGGAAGGCGATATCCGCGAGGGCGTGGTCAAGAACATCGCCGACTTCGGCGTGTTCGTCGACCTCGGCGGCATCGACGGCCTGCTCCACATCACCGACATG
>JACRIP010000277.1 GCA_016220045.1 Planctomycetota bacterium | reverse complement strand
TTTCCCGTCGCCGCCTCTGTGTCTCTGTGCCTCTGTGGTTTCGTTCTCGCCTCGCAGAAGCGGGGATGCACGCTTCCGTCACTGGGTGCTGGAATTCCCGCGTGCCCCCTGGTAATCTGACGGGCACCCCACGGCGCCCGCCAAAGGAGTCTCTCATGGACACCTACGCCAACTTCATCAACGGGGAGTGGTCCCCCTCCCGCTCCGGCCGCTTCGTCGACAACGTGAATCCGGCGGATACCCGAGACAAAATCGGGCGCGTCGGGCTTTCCACCCGCGAGGAGGCGCGCGCCGCCATCGAGGCCGCCGCCCGCGCCTTCCCCGCATGGCGAGAAACCCCGGTCCCCGTGCGCGGCGCCATCATCGCCAAGGCCGCCGTGATCCTCGCGGAGCGCAAAGAGGAGATCTCCCGTGCCCTCACCCGCGAAGAGGGCAAGCTCCTGCGCGAGTCGCGCGGCGAAGTGCAGAAGGCGGTCAACGTCCTCGAATTCATGGCCGGCGAAGCGCGCCGCCTGAACGGCGAGACCGTCCCCTCCGAGCTGCCCTTCAATTTCGCCTACACCCTCAAGCAGCCGCTCGGCGTGGTCTCCCTGATCACCCCCTGGAACTTCCCGGTCTGCATCCCGGCCTGGAAGATCGCCCCTGCCCTGGTCGCCGGCAACACCTGCGTCTTCAAGCCCGCGACGCTCACCCCCGCGACCGCGACCCTCCTGGTCAAGGTCTTTCAGGACGCGGGCGTCCCGCCCGGCGTGCTCAACCTCGTCATCGGCTCCGGCGCCGAGGTCGGCGACGAGTTCGTCACCCATCCGGCGATCAAGGCGATCTCCTTCACCGGCTCGAACGAGGTCGGCGCCGCGCTCTACAAGGACGGCGCCGCGCGCCTGAAGAAGGTCCAGTGCGAGATGGGCGGCAAGAACCCGATCGTCGTGCTCGCCGATGCCGACATTCCGCTGGCCGTCGAGGCCGCGGCGCAGGGCGCATTCGGCTCCACCGGCCAGCGCTGCACGGCGACCTCGCGCGTCGTCATCGAGGCCGGCGTCGCCGACCGCTTCGTCGAGCTCCTCCTCGAGCGCACCCGGAGAATCCGCGTCGGCAACCCGATGGAGGCCGAGATCGACATGGGCCCCTCGGTGGACGCGAATCAGTACAAGACCGTACATTCCTACATCGAGATCGCCAAGGCCGAAGGCGCGAAACTCGTCCTCGGCGGCGGGAAGCTCACCGACGGGCCCTGCGCGTACGGCTTCTTCACCGCGCCCACCATCTTCGACCACGTCACCCGGACCATGCGCCTCGCCAAGGAGGAGGTCTTCGGGCCGGTCCTCGCCGTGCTGCGCGTCAAGGACTTCGACGAGGCGGTCGAGGTGGCGAACGACGTCCCCTACGGCCTGACCTCGTCGGTCTACACGAACGACGGGGCCAAGACCTTCAAGTTCATCGAGCGCATCGAGACCGGCATCACGCACGTCAACTCGCCGACCATGGGCGGCGAAGCGCAGTTGCCCTTCGGCGGCATGAAGGCGACCGGCGTCGGCACCCGCGAGATGGGCCGGGTGGCGCTCGATTTCTTCACCGAGCTCAAGACGGTCTACATCGACTACACGGGAAAGAAGCGCGAAGGCAACCTCTACTAGTGGATGCCGATTTCCTCGCCCAGTGCGAGGGAATTGTCGATTGACGATTGTCGATTGTCGAATGATGCCTGCTTCGATGCGAAGCTCGCTCCGAGGCGCAGTCGACATTCGTCAATCGACAATCGGCAATCGTCATTCGCCGTTCGTCAATCGACAATCGACAATTCGGGGGTACCGCGGATGCGCACGCTGATCAAGGGCGGAACGGTGGTGACCTGCGCCGAGACCTTCAAGGCCGACGTGGTCGTGGAGGGGGAGCGCATCGACGCCATCGGCGCCGCGTTTTCCGGCCATTTCGACAAGACGATCGATGCGACCGGCAAATACCTGATGCCCGGCGCGCTCGACGTCCACACCCACCTCGACATGCCCTTCGGCGGGTCCTCCTCCTCGGACGATTTCGAGACCGGCACCCGCGCCGCCCTCTGGGGCGGGACCACCACCGTCGTGGACTTCGCCATCCAGGCCAAGGGCCAGGCCCTGCGCCAGGGACTCGACAACTGGCACGCCAAGGCCCAGGGCAAGGCCTGCTCGGACTACAGCTTCCACCTGATCTGTACCGACCTCCCGGAGAACGTGATCGGGGAAATGGACAAAGTGGTGGACGAGGGCGTGACGAGTTTCAAGCTCTTCATGGCCTACCCCGGCGTGCTCATGGTGGACGACTCGACGATCTACCGCGCGCTCCTGCAGGCGCGCGAGAACGGCGCGCTGGTCTGCATGCACGCCGAGAACGGCGGCGCCATCGACGTGATGATCAAGCAGGCGGTCGCCGCCGGCAAGACCGAGCCCAAGTGGCACGCGCTGACCCGCCCGCCCCAGATGGAGGCCGAGGCCACCCACCGCGCGCTCGCCATGGCCGAGGTCGCCGGCGTGCCGCTCTACATCGTGCACCTGAGCGCCGCCGAGGCCATGCAGGAGGTCCGCCGCGCGCGCGACCGCGGCGTCAAGGCCTACGCCGAGACCTGCCCCCAGTACCTCTTCCTCTCCTACGACAACTACCTCGAGCCGGGGTTCGCCGGCGCCAAGTACGTCATGTCCCCGCCGCTACGCCCCAAGGGGAACGAGGAGCACCTGTGGAAGGCCCTCGCCCTCGGGGATCTCCAGGCCGTTTCCACCGACCATTGCCCTTTCAACATGAGCGGCCAGAAGGAGCTGGGCAAGGAGTCCTTCGCCAAGATCCCGAACGGCGCGCCCGGCATCGAGACCCGCCTGCTCCTGCTCTACAACGGTGGGGTGAATACCGGACTCATTTCGCTCAACCGCTTCGTCGAACTGGTCTCGACCAATCCGGCGCGGATGTTCGGGCTCTACCCGAAGAAGGGCACGATCCTGCCGGGCGCGGACGCCGATATCCTGATCTGGGACCCGAAGAAACAGGTGACGATCTCCGCCGCCACCCACCACATGCGCGTGGACTACAACCCCTACGAGGGCTGGAAGGTCGTAGGCGCGCCGGCCACCGTGCTCCTGCGCGGCAAGGTCATGCTGGAGAACGGGACGTTTACCGGCAAGGCCGGCGACGGCCGGTTCGTCAAGCGCTACCGCCCGGAGTTCAAGTCGCCGTAAGGAGGCTGCATGGGCATTGCGAACCCGGCCATCCCGCTGTCACCCGAGCAGATCGCGAAGAACCTGGCGGACATTGCGCCCGCGATGCTGGCGGAGGAGGCCTATGCCGAGGCGTCCCGCTGCCTCTTCTGCTACGACGCGCCCTGTACCCGCGCCTGTCCGACCTCGATCAACGTCCCCGAATTCATCAAGCGCATCGCCGCGCGCAATATCGTCGGCGCCGCGACCACCATCCTCGACGCCAACCTCATGGGCGCCTCCTGCGCGCGCGCCTGCCCGACCGAAGTCCTCTGCGAAGGCGCCTGCGTCTACAACCACGAGAAGGCGCCGCCGATCCAGATCGGGCGCTTGCAGCGCTTCGCGACCGACCCGGTCGTGCTCTCCGGGAAAATGGTGCTGTCGATGGCGCCGCCCAACGGCAAGAAGGTCGCCGTGGTCGGCTCCGGACCGGGGGGCCTCGCCGCCGCGGGCGAACTGCGCCGTCTCGGCTACGCCGTCACGGTCTACGAGGCCAAGGACCAGCCGGGCGGGCTGAACACCTTCGGGATTGCACCCTACAAGCTCACCAACGCGGATGCGCTCGCCGAAGCCGAATACGTGCGCAAGATGGGGGTCGAGTTCGTCCTCAACACGCGGGTCGGCAAGGACATCTCCATCGACAAGGTGAACGACGACTACGCCGCCGTGGTGATCGCGATCGGGCTGGGCGCGACCGCGCCGCTGGGCATCACCGGCGAGTCGATCGACGGCGTGGTCGGCGCGACCGAGTTCATCGAGCAGGTGCGCCGCGATCCGGCCAAGGTCACGGTCGGCAAGCGGGTGGTCGTCGTCGGCGCGGGCAACACGGCGATCGATGCGGCCACCGAGGCCAAGCGGCTCGGCGCCGACCAGGTGACGATCCTCTACCGTCGCAGCGAGAAGGAAAAGCCCTGCTACGAGTACGAGTACATGTTGGCCAAGAAGGACGGCGTGGTCTTTCAATGGCTGACGGCGCCGGTCCAGGTGCAGGCGCAGCGCGGCGCGGTCAGCGGGCTGAAGTGCGTAAAGATGAAGCTCGGCAAGCCCGACGCGTCCGGCCGGCCCGCGCCCGAGCCGATCGCGGGCTCCGAATTCAACTTCGCCTGCGACATGGTGATCAAATCCACCGGCCAGCAGAAGCTGATCGAGCTCTACCGCCAGGTCAAGGGGCTGGTCGAGCGCGGCGGCAAGGTCCAGGTGAACGAGTCGATGCAGACCGGCAATCCGAAGTGGTTCGCGGTCGGCGACTGCGTGAGCGGCGGCAAGGAGGTCGTCAACGCCGCGGCCGACGGCAAGCGCGCGGCATACGGCATTCACCGCATGCTCTTCGGCGACGCGGCGGTGCCCGTGCGCAAGCCGGGCCCGCGCCTGGAGAAGCCCGCTCCGCACCCGCCGATGCCGTTCTGACGGAGGGATCAGGGACCAGGGTTCAGGGTTCAGCCGATCGGCCGGAGCGGGCCCTGCCGGGTGGCAGCGGTCGTGCCGGGACCGTCCCAGGTCAGCGACTCGTTCGTAGTTCCGCCTTCAGGCGGAACGGATCCGCGACAGGTGTTGCGCGACCAGCGCCCTGCGGGATCCTCCCCAGACCGGCGCCCCGGAACGCCGCGGGTAGCGGTGGTCGGCCGGCGCGCGCTGCGGCAGTTGTTTCCTGTCCTCGTTCTTTGCGAGGCATTGCCATGGTCGACCTCACCTCGAACCTCGCGGGCATCACGTCGCCCAACCCCTTCTGGCTCGCCTCCGCCCCGCCCACCAACAGCGCCTACCAGGTCATGAAGGCCTTCGATTGCGGCTGGGGCGGCGCCGTCTGGAAGACCATCGGCGAGCCCATCGTCAACGTCTCCTCCCGCTACTCCTCGGTCAACTACAAAAACTTCCGGATGATGGGGCTCAACAACATCGAGCTCATCACCGACCGCTCGCTGGCCGACAACCTGCGCGAACTGCGCGAGGTCAAGAAGCACTATCCCAAGCATGCTCTCGTCGCCAGCCTGATGGTCGAGTCCAAACGCGAGACCTGGCACACGTACGTCAAGCAGGTCGAAGACTGCGGCGTCGACGGCCTCGAGCTCAACTTCGGCTGCCCCCACGGCATGTCCGAGCGCGGGATGGGCTCGGCTGTCGGGCAAGTTCCCGACTACGCATGCCAGATCACGGAGTGGGTGAAGGAGGTCGCGCGCACGCCGGTGATCGTGAAGCTGACGCCGAACATCTCGAACATCGTCTACCCGGGGCTGGCGGCGCAGAAGGGCAAGGCCGACGCGGTTTCCCTGATCAACACCATCAACTCGATCACCGGGATCGACCTCGACACCTTCGAACCGCGCCCGAAAGTCCGCGGGCACTCCTCCCATGGCGGCTACTGCGGGCCGGCGGTCAAGCCGATCGCCCTCAACCTGGTCGCCGCGCTGACCTCGCATCCGGAGTTCAAGCTTCCGGTCTCCGGCATCGGCGGGATCGAGACCTGGCAGGATGCGGTCGAGTTCATGCTGCTCGGCGCGACCAACGTCCAGGTCTGCACCGCGGTCATGCACTACGGCTTCCGCATCGTCGACGGGCTGATCTCCGGCCTCACCGAGTGGATGCAGGCCAAGGGGTTCGAGAAGCTCGCCGACTTCCGCGGCAAAACCATCGGCCGGATCAAGGACTGGGGCGATCTCGACCTCAACTACAAGATCGTCGCGTCGATCGACCGCGGGAAGTGCATCGGCTGCCAGGTCTGCTACATTGCGTGCGAGGACGGCGCGCACCAGTCGATCGCGCTCTCGGGCGACCCGAAGGACCGGGTGCCGAAGGTCCTCGAGGACGTGTGCGTCGGCTGCAACCTGTGCAGCCTGGTCTGTCCGGTGGACGGCTGCATCACGATGAAGGAAGTGGACAACGGCCGGCCGTCGGTGTCGTGGCGCCAGTATCAGGCGAAACTCGCAGCGGGGCCGGCCGCGGCGCACTAGCGGAATCCAAAGTCTCACGGAGTCCAAAGTCCCACGAAGTCCAAGGTCTCAAGTCCAAGGAAGTCCAAGGTCTTTCGCCGGACGAGTCCAACGTCTCGGCTGGCGGGGTGGCTCTGATCGCGGGGGCCCGGGGTTGCGGGTCCTTCAAGTCAGGTGGACGAAGCGACGTGCCTCTACCGGTGGGGGGACTCGCGCGGGCCGCGTTCGCAGTCTTCGATTCCGCTCTTCCGGTCGCAAGACGGTCGCGCCGGACACTCCGCGCGCGTTTTTGTAGGGGCGGCCCTTGTGGCCGCCCCATCGTGGCCAGCTCCGCAACGGTTGTCAGCCATGCCACTTCGCGCGCATCTGCTCGGTGTCCTTCCCGGGGCAGTGCTGCTCTTCCCGTAGCCCCGCAGCCACCGGCATTGACTTGCTGACTCCCAACGGGTGCGCCTTCGAACGCGCAGCGCTTGGACCTTGTTGGACTGGGGACCTTGAACCTCGTCGGACTTGAGACTCTGGACTCCGTTGGACTTGAGACTCTGGACTCCGTTGGACTTGAGACTTTAGACTTCGTTGGACTTTAGACTTTGGACTTCGTTGGACGTGGGACGGGTCGATGCCAGAATACCGCGTGATCGGCCGGCGCGTGCCACGTCCCGACGCCCCCGGCAAGGTGACCGGGAGCGCGACCTACGTGGCCGATCTTGCGCCTGCCGGGTATCTGGTCGCCCGCCTGGTGCGCTCCCCGCATCCGCATGCCCGCCTGCGCGCCCTCGATCTTCTTCCCGCTCGCGCCCTGCCCGGCGTCCACGCCGCCCTCGGCGCGCATGACATCCCCGGTGAAAACCGGATGCCGGGCGCACCCGACGGCCAGCCGATCCTGGCGGTCGGCGAAATCCGCTACGCCGGCGAGCCGATCGCCGTCGTCGCCGCCGAGAGCGCCGAAGCCGCCGCCGCCGCCGCGCGCGCCGTACGGGCCGAATACGAACCCCTTCCCGCCCTCCTCGATCTCGATACGGCTTTCGCCGGACGCTCCTTCCTCGCCCAGGGTCGCATCCGCCGCGGCGATCCCGACGCCCTGTGGTCCGGCTGCGACGCCGTCGTCGAAGGGGTCTGGCGCACGCCGCCGCAGGAGCACGCCTACCTGGAGCCGAACGGCGTGCTCGCGACCCCCGACGGCACGGGCGGCATCCTGATCCAGGGCTCCCTCCAATCGGCCGCCCTCGTCCAGCGCGCCGTCGCCGCCGCCCTCGGCTGGCCGCTCAACCGCTGCCGCGTCGCCCCCTGCACCGTCGGCGGCGCCTTCGGCGGCAAGGAGGAGGTGCCCGCCCACCTCGCCGCCTGCGCCGCGCTTCTCGCCGTCCGCACCCGCCGCCCCGTGCGCCTCCTGCTCGGCCGCGAGGAGGATTTCGCCTGCACCCCCAAGCGCCACGCCGCGCGCATCGACGTCAAGGTCGGCGGCACCAAAGCGGGCGGCCTGACGGCGCTCGACATGCGGTATGTCCTGGATGGCGGCGCCTACGTCACCGCCTCCCCCTACGCGCTCTTTCGCGGCCTCACGCACGCCGGCGGTGCCTACGCCTGGCGGGCCGCGCGCATCGATGCCGCCGCGGTCCGCACCCACCACGTCCCGGCCGGCGCCTTCCGCGGCACCGGCGAGGTCCAGGCCGCCTTCGCCCTCGAATGCGCCATCGATCTCTTCGCGGCCCAGGTCGGCCTCGATCCGCTCGACCTGCGCCGCCGCAACCTCCTTGCCATCGGCGACGAGACGCTGACCGGTCAGAAGGTCGAGGGCCCGCCCGGCTTCGCCGATCTCCTCGACGCGGTCGAGCGCGCGTCCGACTGGCGCGTCAAGCGCGCGGAGTTCCCGCGCTCGCGCGGCATCCGCCGCCACGGCATCGGCGTCGCCCTGTGGCGGCACGGCGTCGGGCCGAGCGCCTTCGCCGCGGCCGGGGAGCCGACGACGGTCGAAGCCTCGGCCGCCGTCGCCTCCGACGGCAGCATCACCCTTGGCGTCGGCTGCGTCGACGAGGGCCAGGGCGCGCACGCGCTGCTCGCCCAGGTGGCCGCCGAGGAGCTCGGGTGTATGCCCGAAGACGTGCGCGTCTCGGACGCGGACACGACGCGCGCGGCCGCGGCGCCCGGCGGGGACTTCGCCTCCGACGCGCTCTCGGTCGCGGCGGCCGTGGTCGACGCCTGCCGCAAGCTGCGCACCGCCATCGAGTCGGTCGCCGGAGACCTGCCGCTGTCCTGGAAGGACCGCGTACGCGAGGCGGTTCGCCGCAACGTCGGGCTGGTCGCCAACGGTCGCAGCGCGGCCCCCGCGCTTTCGTTCGACCGCGAGACCGGGAAGGGCCGGCCCTTCGCCGCGTACGCCGCGACCGCCGCGATCGCGGAAATCGAGGTCGATATCGAGACCGGCGAGGTCGCCGTCACGCGGGCCTGGAGCGCGCACGACATCGGGCGCGCGCTCAACCCGACCCTGGTCGAGGGCCAGGTCGAGGGGGGAATCGTGCAGGGCGTGGGCGGTGCGCTGCTCGAGGAGCTGCGCACCCGCGACGGCCGGGTCGTGTCGGGCGGTTTCGCCCACTATGCGATCCCGTCCGCGCTCGACGCCCCGGTCGTGTCGGCGCTTCTGGTGGACGGCGGCGGTGCCGCGGGCCCGTACGGCGCCAAGGGCCTGGGCGAGGCGGCCGTGGTCGCGATCGCGCCCGCCATCGTGGCGGCGATCGCGCACGCGACCGGCGCGCGTCTCGCCGAACTCCCGTGTACGCCCGAGCGCGTGACCGCCGCGCTCGCCAAGGCCGCTGGGCGGTAGGCGCGAGCCGGGTCCAGGGCGGTCACCCGGGCAGCCGGCCTGAAGGCCGGCAACGAACCCGGGCTGAAGCCCGGTACTACGAACGGGCCGCGCGATCGCCCGATCCAACTCGCTGATCGAGAGTCCCCGTATGGCGAAACCCGCACCGCGCCGCAAGCCCTCCGGCAAACGCCCGATCTCCGCGCGTGCGTCCCGTCCCGCGGCGGGGGCGAAGCGCCCCTCCGCCGCGTCCGCGCGGCCCGCGACCCGCCGCGCCGCCGCCGCCCCGCGCCCCGCTGTGGCGACCCCCGGCGAATGCGACCGCGTTTCCTGCGTCCTCAACGGGGTGCCGCTTGCCGTTCCCAGCGCGCCCTTCACCCGGCTGATCGATTTTCTGCGCGAGCAGCGCTGCCTGACCGGGGTGAAGGAAGCCTGCGGCAACGGTGAGTGCGGCGCCTGCACCGTGCTGGTGGAGGGTCGCCCCGTCCTCTCCTGCCTGCTGCTCGCCTGCCAGGTCACCGGTCGCGCGGTCACGACCGTCGAGGGTGCGGCCCCGAACGGGAAGCTGCACCCGGTCCAGCAGGCGCTGCTTGAAGGCGGCGCCGTCCAGTGCGGTTTCTGCATGCCCGGCGTCGTCCTCACCGGCAAGGCGCTGATCGACGCCAATCCCAGTCCCACGCCGGAGGAGGTAAAGGCCGCCCTGGCGGGCAATCTCTGTCGCTGCACCGGGTACGCGCGCATCGAGGCCGCGGTGCAGACGGCCGCGCGCCGCGCCTACTCGCGCACCGGCGACACGAGCTGGACCCTGCGCGGCAAGAAGGGCGGCGGCGCATGATCCACGTCTACCGGCCCGACACGCTGCGCGACCTGCTCGCCCTCCTGGCGGCGGCCGAAGGCCCGCGCTACTGCCTCGCCGGCGGCACCGAGCTGGTCGCGCGCCAGCAGGCCGGCCTGATCGGCGACTCGCTCTGGGCGGATATCGGTGCGATACCTGATTTCCGCGGCATTCGCAAGGACGGCGAGGACCTGTGGATCGGGGCCGCGACCACGCACTCCGAAGTCGTGGAGTCGCCGCTCCTGGGGGGCTTCGCGCCGGCGCTGGTCGAAGCCTGCGCCGCCATCGGCTCGCCGCAGGTGCGCAACCAGGGGACGATCGGCGGCAACGTCGCGTGCGGCTCCGCCGATGCGGACGCGGTGTGCGCGCTCCTCACGCTCGACGCCGAGGTCGAGCTGGCCGCGCGGCGCGAGCGGCGACGCCTGCCGCTCGCCGACTTCGCGACCGGTCCGGAAATCACCGTACGCCGCCCGGAGGAGGTCGTGCTGGGGGTGCGGTTCCCCGCGCGCAAGCACCTGCGCGGCGCCTACCGGCGAGTCGCTCCGCGCAACGGCGCCACCCGCGCCAAGGCCGCGGTCGCGGTCTCCGCCGTGCTGCGCGAGGGCGAGATCGAGCACGTGCGCGTCGCGCTCGGCGGCGTCGGACCGCGGGTGCTGCGCGCCCTGGGCACGGAGAAGCGCCTGTTGCGCGACCCCTGGTCCGCCGCCACTTTGGCGCGCGCCATGGAAACCGCCGTCGCCGAAGCCCGGCCGCTGGACGATTTGCGCTCCTCCGCCGACTACCGGCGGCGCATGTGCGGCATCCTGCTCAAACGCGCCCTCGACGGCATCGGCCTGCCGCTGGAGTAGGGTGCGGGGGCTGCGGGAGGCGCGGGTCGTGGGTGCCTCCCCGGAGCAAGTCGAAGGTTGAGCGGCCGCAGGGTGCACGACCGTCCTTGCCTACCGACCGTACGGGCCGCACGCACCGAAAACGGGGCTTCCAACGTCCTCATGCTCGTTGTCGTACTCGTGCTCGTACTCGTACTCGTACTCGAATGCCCTGGGCGTTCGAGTACGAGTACGAGTACGACGACGACGACGACGACGCGTACGACGGCGAGGCCGACCGGGCACCCTGCTCAGCCCCGACGGTGTTCCGCAACCCCGATCGATGAACGCCCCCGGCAGCCCTCCCCCCTACTCCAATCGGTCCCCCACGCGCCGGACCCCCTATGTTGTACCAGCACCTCCTGCGGCCCCTGCTCTTCGCCCTTTTCGCGGACCCCGAGGCGATCCATGCGCGCGTGAAGGGCCTCGGCATCTCCCTCGGGAAGTCGCCCTACCTCCTGGAGCGTCTGCGCCGCTGGTACGAGGTCGCCGACCCGCGCCTCGAGACCACCGTCTGCGGCCTGCGCTTTGCCGGCCCGGTCGGACTCGCCGCGGGTTTCGACAAGAACGCCGATCTCGTGGATTTTCTGCCGGCCCTCGGCCTCGGGTTCATGGAGATCGGCTCGGTCACCGCCCGTCCGAGCGCCGGCAACCCGCCCCCCCGCCTCTTCCGCCTGCCCGACGACGAAGCCCTGATCAACCGGCTCGGCCTCAATAACGACGGCGCCGAAGCCATCGCCGCGCGCCTCGCCGGCCGCACGTTCGGCTTCCCGCTCGGCGTCAACCTGGCCAAGACGAACGACGACGCCATCCTCGGCGAGGCCGCCTTCGAGGACCTCTGGTCCGCCTACGGCCGCATGGCGGGCGTCGGCGATTTCCACGTGCTCAACATCAGTTGCCCGAACACCGGCGACGGCCGGACGTTCGAGGATCCGGCCGCCCTCACCGAGTTGCTCTCGGGGATCAACCCGCGGCGACCGCTGTTTCTCAAGATTTCGCCCGACCTGGAGGACCGCGACCTCGAGGCGCTGGTGGGCGTGGTCATGGGCGCGGCGCGCGCGAAGGGGGCGGGCCTGGTGCTGACGAACACGACGGGGCGGCGGACCGGGCTGGCGACCGCCCCGGGGGAGGTGGCGGAGTGCGGGCGCGGCGGGCTGTCGGGCCGGCCGCTGCGGGCGGCGGCGCTGCGCGCCCTGGCGCGGACTAGGGTGTTAACCCGGGGGGAGCTGCCGCTCATCGGCGTCGGCGGGATCGACGGTCCGGACGCGGCCTACGAGCGCATCCGCGCCGGCGCCTCGCTGGTCGAGGCCTACACCGGCTTCGTCTACCGCGGACCGGGCCTCGCGGGCGAGATCAACCGGGGGCTCGCCGAACGGCTGGCGCGCGACGGGTTCCCGAACGTCGCGGCGGCGGTGGGGGTGGATGCGGCACGCTGCGCGGACGGCGGATGACGGCGGTCAACGGCGTTTAGGGTCGGCTGGGACCTCGCGAGCGGTTGACCTCGCCTGCGGTCGCCAGAGGACGTTGACGCGGCCGAAGCTCTTGGATTACCTCAAGGGCATTGAACGTCGTCAAACGTCGTTGAACGTCGTTAAACGCCGTTGAACGACGTTGAACGACGTCACTCGGTGTTCCGGTCGCGGGCGTCGAACTTCCGTTTGAAGCCGAGGATGCCGGCGGCGATG
>JACRIP010000276.1 GCA_016220045.1 Planctomycetota bacterium | reverse complement strand
GACAACGCCGCAGCCCGTACCCCGGGCAGTGTCACGCGGGCCCGGGAGCCCAGGCGCGCAAGCGCACGGATGGCCGCAACCGCGGCCGCCTGGTCGGAACCGCCCGCCACCTCCGCCAGTTCCGTCATGGCGAACTCGGTGGACTCGGTTCGGCCTCCCAGAAGGCCGGTCGCCAGACCTCGCGCTTCCGCGTCCCGATCAAAGAGCCGCACCGCCAGGTCCGGCCATAGATCGCGGAGGTCTGCCTCGTCGCATTCCAACCCGCGCAGCGCTGCTCGGCGCGTGAGGGTTCCGGGCGAACGCACGCTGCGGCAGACGATCCGCAGCAGGGTCGGAGCGGGCGACGGCCTCCGGGCCCAGGCGGCGGCGCACTCCTGGGCCGCGCCCGCGCCGAGCGGTGCGCCCGCGGCCAGGTCCTGGAGCAGGCTCTCGCTCGTCGCCGGATCGAGGGTCTCCAGCACTTCCGCCAGCAGGCCTCCGCCTTCGTTCTCGTGGAGGCGGACGACCCTTGCAAGCTCCGGCGCCAGCGAGACATCGGCCGGCCGCTGCGCGGACAGCGCGAGGGCGACCGCCGCGCGCACGGCGACTGCAGGGTCGGCGAGGGCCGCACGGAGGATGGTCTCGGCCCCGTCCGGCACGCCCGCCGGAGCGGGATCTCCTCCCGTCGGCGGCCGGGTCGAGCTGCTCCGACGGTGCAGCGGCGGGCGGGGGCTGAGGATGCGCGCCAAGGACTCTGCCGCCGCGCGGCGCACCTCGGCCTCGGGTGCCGACAGGGCCGCGATCAACGCCGGGAGCGCCTCTTCCTGGCGCCAGGGGTAGGTCTCAAGGAGATCCCCGAGCAGCTCCGCCGCCGCGGCGCGCACGGCCGGGGCCTGCCGGCTCAATCCGGAGAGCACCGGCGCCAGGGCCGGCGTGCCCAGACTGACGATCTCCCGGCTTCGCTCCGACCTGCAGACCCCCGCCGCGAAGAGGAACTGCACGAGCGCGGCGGCGCACACCTGCTCCGGGTGCTCCATCCCATGGAAAACGGCCGCGGCCGCTTGCTCTTCCTGCGGCGATGCGCCCCAGGGGTGCGCGACCTGGTAGCGGGCCAGCTCCGGCCAACGGAACATCCAGCGGCGGCAGGCAACCGCCGCCGCCTGGCGCACGCGCGAATCGGGATCCGCCAGCGCTTTCAGCAGCAGGTCGGGTCCCCAGTCGGCATAGATGTGGATCCGCTGGAGGGCGAGCATGGCTTCGAGGCGCAAGCTCACCTCCCGGGCGCCCGCGCATTCCGCCACCGGCTCCCACAGGACCCGATCGTCGTTGGTCAGCGTGGAGAACAAGGCGAGCGCCAGGGCGCGTTCCGAGGTCGATCCGCTCTTGGCGAGCGACTCCAGGTGCGGAGCGAGCGTTCGGCCGCGCAGAAGATACTGCCGGTAGAGCAGAGTCCGCGGCCGGCGCAGCGTGGGGTCGGGCTCGGAAAGGGCCGCGCGAATGCTGGCTCCGGCGTCAACCCAGCCCGAACGCAACTTCGCCACGGCGTCCACCGCGGCGACGCGTACGCTCGCAACGGCGTCATCGAGCGCGTGCAGCAACTCCCAGAGCGGCAGCTCCTCGGCTTCGGCCCACGGTCCGGCGAGTGCGCGGACGGCGGCCGCGCGCACGTGCGGGTCCCGATCGCGCAGCGCGCGGGTGATCTGCGCTCGAACCGCGGTCGGGCGGGCCTGATCGCGTGCCGGCGCCAGGCCGGCGAGGCCCGGGTCAGCCTGGTCGTGCGTCAGGGCGTCGGGGCGGAGGGGAGCGGAGTGCTCCGGATCCCGGCGCAGCCCCTCGGCGCAAAGGACGCGCACGCGCTCGTCGGCATCGGCCAGGCCGGCCCGCCAGGCGGTCAGGGAATCAGGTGAAGTGCCGATTCGCAGGAGTGCCAGCGCCGACTCTGACCGGACGTCCGGATCGGGATCGCGCAAGGCCGCGCGGAGTGCCGGGGCGGCGGTCGCCGCGGTGCTCCCCAGCCGGGCGAGAGCGCGCGCGGCATCGAGCCGCGTAGTCGCGGCCGTCCCACCCAGCCGCGCGATCTGCGCCTCCAGCTCCGCCGGCGGCGGCTCGTCGCCGCCGACGCCGCGCCCGGGAAGCAGCGCGAGCAGCAGCCCCATCGCGGCGAGGCGCCCGTACTGGCGTACCGTGTCCTTCATGGCGCCGATCGCCTCCCATCGCGGCCTCGAGACACCCCGTCGCACCGATTCGATTCTATCCGCTCCCTCAGTACCGCGTCCAGTCGCGGCGTATTCCGGAGTGCAGGTCCGGTATTGCGGCTCGACCGTACCAGCCGCGCGCATCGAAAGCACGGTTTCCGTCGTCCTCGTACTCGAATGCCCAGGGCGTTCGAGTACGAGTACGAGTACGAGATACGAGGACGACGGAGGCCAGGCTGCCGCCAAGGTGCGACCGCTGTAGCGGCACAGTACTCTGCGTCGCCGGTGTGGAGATCGACGGGACAAGCGCGTCGGCAATACCGGACATGCACCCTGTATTCAGGAGTACAGCGTTCCCGCGGCGCCGACGTTGTCGGCAGGCGGGGCGGGCACAAGGCCCGCCCCAGACCGATGGTGCATCCGTCGGCGTGACCGGTCGTGCACCTAGTGTTCCGGAGCCGTAGCCGGGTCATTCCCGTAGGGGCGCCTCGATACGCGTTCCCGCGTCGGGTCCGACCTGCGACGTGCGGCTCCTTCGGGCTGGGCCCTTGCACGCGCTCGACCTGGGACCCTCGGCCCGTTCGACTTCGGACCCCTCCAACTGTGGACCCGTGAGACTTTGGACTCCTGGGACTTTAGACTTTGGACTCGTGGGACTTTGGACTCGTGGGACTTTAGACTTTGGACTCCTGGGAGTTTGGACTCGTCCTCCGCTCAAGCGGATTTACCGGACGGCCGATAGTGTAGATGCCGGGACCGCCGCGCCCCGCGGCGCGAGTGCCCGGCGTTTTGCCGATCCAGGTCTTGCGCGGTCTCCATTCGGGGTGCCATCGATGTCCCTTCCGAGCCTGTCTCTTGCCCTGCGCCGACGCTGGCCGACGGCTGTCCTGACCCTGGCGGTCGTGGCGGGCGTCGCCGCGGCCGCCCTCCCGTTGCGCGAGCAGAGCGCCACCGCGAAGGCGCGCGTGATCGCGCGCGGCGGGCGCGTGGACGGCGGCCTGATCGGGGGCAGCGTCGCCGCCCCGGTCCTGGTCGAAGCCCCGTCCCCGTCCGCGGTCGAGGCCCTGGTCCGCTCGCCCCGCGTGCTCGAAGCCGCCGCGCGCGAGCTCGGCGCCGGCTCGACCCCGCCCCCCGCGACGGCCGCCGCCGCGCCCAGCCCGGCCCTGGTCGCCGCGCTGCGCGAGGCCGTGTCCGTCACGCGCCCCGACCCCGCCGGCCAGGTACTCGATCTGCGCCTCGTCGATCGCGACCCGGGCGAGGCCTGTCGCCGCGTGAATGCGCTCGCGCGCGCCCTCGTCGATGCCGTCGACAATGACGCGCGGGTCGGCATGGAGACCGCCGCCACGCGCCTGCGGCTCGCCGCCGAAGAGAGCGCAGGCCACGTCGCCGCGCTCCGCGCCGAACTGGGCGTTCTCGCCGGTATCGGGGGAGACCCTGAGGCCGACAAGGCCGCCCTCGCCGCCGCGTTGCGCGAGCTCGACCTGCGCATCGACTCCCTGTGCGCCGGCGCCGCCCAGCGCGAGGAAGAGGTCAAGGCCCTGCTCCTCCGCGCCAACCTCGAGAAGGGGATCACGGCCGCTCCGGTCATTCCCGAGTCGGTGGCCGTGCCCCAGCTCCAGGAGCTCGCTGGCGCCCTCGCCCGCGCCCGCGGTGAGCAGGCAAACCTCGAATTGACGCGCTTCCCGGACGACGACGCGGTCAAGGCCCAGCGCGCCAAGGTCGAGGAGATCCAGGGCCGCTTCCTCCAGGCCCAGGAACAGTGGCGCATCGGCCGCCTCGCCGCGCTCCAGACCGAAATCAACCAGGCGCAGCGCGAGATCGACATCTTCGAGCGCCGCCGCCAGGAACGCCGCGCCGAGCTCGGCGCCCTCAACGAACGGCTCATGAAGTTCGTCCCCGCGCGCGCGACCCTGGCTGCCGCCGAGCGCGAACTCGACGGGTATCGCGACCTCGATCGGCGCTTCGCCTCCTACTGGAACCTGCTGCCGAAGTTCGTCGAGCTGGCCGAGGCGGCGGAGCGGGCGGAACCGTCCGGCGCGCCGGCTGCGCCCTGGTTCGGCATCTGGGGTCTCGTCGCCTTCGCGGCGGCGGGGTTCGGCGCCTGGCTGCGCGAGCTGTGCGGCGCGTCCGCCGTCGAACTCGCGCCGCCCGTCGCGCCGGCCGCGCCGGTCGCCGCCCCGGTGGTTGCCGAGGACCTGCCGATCGCGCCGATCGACCAGACCGAAGCCCTGCGCCTGGTCGACCTGCCGATCGTCGGCCATGTCCCGCGCGGCGCCGCGGCGGACGTCGCGGGCGCCTTCCTCGACGGCGCGCCTTCCGATCTGACCGAAGTCTACGGCGGGCTGGCCACGCTCCTGCGCGCGTCCCTCGGCGAGGGTGGGATGAAGACCGTTGGCGTCCTGAGCGCGGTGCCGGGCGAAGGCAAGACGTCGCTCGCGCTGGGGCTGGCCTGCGCGTTCGCGCGCAAGGGTCTGCGCACCGTCCTGATCGACGCCGACCTGCGCACGCCTCAGGTTCATGCCCTAACCGGGCTGCCCAACGCCTCCGGGCTCTCCACGCTCCTGGAAGGACGGTGGCCGGCGCCGGAGTCCGGACGCTTCGGTCGCCCCGAGGACCCGCGCGAGGCGAGCGACATGGACATGGCGCTCAAGGAGCACTTCCTGCCGAGCTTGCGCGTGATCACGGGCGGTCCCACGCCGGCGAGTCCGCAATTGCTGCTGGAGTCGGCGTCGATGCGGGGCGTGCTGAATGAGTTGAAGGAGATGACCGACGTGGTCATCGTCGACACGCCGGCGCTGTCCGCGGTCGGCGAGGGACTGTCGATCGGGACGATGACGGACGTGAACCTGCTGGTGGTCGGGTCGGGCGTGGCGACGCGCGAGGACTTGGCGTGGGTGCGCGGCCTGCTCGGCAGCGTTCCGGTGAACCTGCTGGGTTTCGTGCTGAACTTCTCGGCGTGGCGACCGGGCGCGCGTGCCCCGGGGCGGGCGCGGCGGCGGTCGGCGGCGGCGGTGCCGGCGCTGGAGGCGGCGCTCGGCGTGGCGTCCGAGTGGGGCGGCGCGGGCGCGGGCCTGGCGGTCGGGCCGCCGGTGGGCGAAGCCGCGGCCTCGGTGACGGGGTAGCTTTTCCCGAACCTTTTGCCCGGTCGGCCGATATAATCAGGGCATTCGGCTTGCGCCGTGCCGCGTCATCGGCGCGGAAAGCCCACCGGGGATCGAAGGAGGGTCGTCATGGAGGCCGTACTGGACCAGCGGGCGCTGGTGTTGAACCGTTCCTGGGTGCCGATCGATACGACCACGGTGCGTCGCGCCATGGTCTGGCTCTGCCAGGGCGTGGCCAAGGTCGTGGAACCGGAGACCTATGAGGTTCACGACTTCCAGTCGTGGTCGGAACTGTCGGCGGCGCGGCGTGACGGCCCCTGCCTGCACACGGTATCGCTGTCGATCCGCGTGCCCGAGGTCATGATGCTGACCGGGTACAACGGCGTGCCGCGCAAGGAAGTGGTTTTCTCGCGCCGCAACCTCTACAAGCGCGACGGCTACACCTGCCAGTACTGCGGGACTCAGCCGGGCTCGGAGGAGCTGACGATCGATCACGTGCTGCCGAAGGCGCAAGGCGGCAAGAGCACGTGGGACAACTGCGTGCTGGCGTGCGTCGAGTGCAACAAGCGGAAGGCGAACCGGACGCCGTTCCAGGCGCGGATGCGGCTGGCGAAGGCGCCGGTGCGGCCGAAGTGGCATCCGCTGATCGCGCTCAAGGTCGGGCGGGTGCGCCGGTGCTGGGAGCGCTTCATCTCGGAAATCTACTGGGACACCCCGCTGGTGCCCGAGTAGGGCAGGCGCTGGTTCCGGATACAGTGAACGCCTGAACATCAACCGGGCGTCGGTCCCGTGAGGGGCCGGCGCCCGGGTTGTTTTGGGGCGGGCAGCGCGTATGGGGGGGGGGGGGGGGG
>JACRIP010000275.1 GCA_016220045.1 Planctomycetota bacterium | reverse complement strand
GGCCGGCCCGCAGGGGTGCAGGTCCGGAGCGGCGACCCTGAGCCGGCAACCCGGGGTTGGCGCCGGGTGGGGGAGAGGCGCCCGGTGTTCCGTGGGGAGCGTCGAGGCGCGCCGCTGCGGCGCCGGCCGGCGCCGGGAGATGCAGCGGCCGCTCCTTTCGACAGGAGCCCGCGCGCGGAGTGTCGGTTGGTCGCGGAGCGTGCGCACGCGAGATCGGCGTGGGATGCTGCACACCGGGTTCGTGGGCCGAGGGCGGATCGGTGGGCGCGGTGCGGCACCGCATTTTCCTGGCACCCGACGCCTCGATCGGCTGAGATACCCTCGCGTTCACTTGGCCTGCCCGTGGTGCCTCGTTCCTGATCCCTGATCCCTGGCCCCTCGTCCCTGACCCCCGGTCCCTTGCGCTAATCCCTGACCCCTCGTCCCCGCGCGACGCCGGGAGGCGTTTGCAAGGTGAATACTGTATACGAGTTCGAGCGCCTCACCCTGTTTGAGATCCTGGGCGCGGGGCTGCTCGACGGCATCAACCCCTGTGCGCTCACTACGCTGGTCTTCCTCTGTTCCTTCCTGGCCTATGCGGGGTACGCGCGGCGCGAGGTCGTCGTGGTGGGCGGCCTGTACTCCGCCGGCACCTTCGTCGCGTACTTCCTCCTCAGCCTGGGCACCCTCCAGGCCGTCCTCGTGCTCTCCGCGTATCGCACCGTCAATCTTTTGTTTTCGGCCGCCGTGATTCCGCTGACCTTCGCCCTCGCCCTCCTGTCGCTGCGGGATGCCTGGATCCTGAACCGGACCGGCAGTGGCCGCGACGCCGCGCTCCGGCTCCCCGACGCCGTGCGCGCGCGCATCCACGCCCTGATCCGCGAGCGCCTGCGCGGTGGACGCCTCGGGGCCGGCGCCTTCCTGCTCGGCGGTTTCATCGCCCTCTTCGAGTATCTTTGCTCGAGCCAGATCCTGGTTCCTACTCTCGCCGCGGTCGTCAAGGGCCGGGCCGGCGTCGAGCGCGCCCTCCAGGTACGCGCCCTCGCCTGCCTCCTCCTCTACAACCTCGCCTTCATTGCTCCCATGCTCGGCGTTTTCGCCGCCACCGTTGCCGGCGTCTCGTCGCGGCGTCTCTCCGGGGTCGCGCGGGCGCATGTCGCCACCGTGCGCCTGCTGTTGGGCATCCTCTTCCTGTGGTTCGGTGTCGTGCTCGCCGTCCTGTTCGTCAAGGAGTGGTTTCCGTAGCCCGCTGCCCGTGCGGGTGGCGCCGTGAACATTTTTCTGGTTTTTGCCCTTGACAGTGAACAAAAGTTCACTATAATTATGGTAGGTCGAGAATGGATGGCGCGCGTAAGCCAGGAGTTGCCATGAACGAGGAACCTGCCGAGCCATCGACGACGCCGTTGACCGAGCGCCAGCGCAAGGTCCTGGAGTTCATCGTGCGTTTCCAGGAGGAGAAGGGGTGTCCGCCGACCTTTCGGGAGATCGGCAAGCAGTTGCGGATTGCTTCGACGAACGGCGTGAATCGGCACTTGGACGCGCTGGTGCGCAAGGGATATCTGCGGAAGGCACGGACCTTTCGGGGGATCGAGGTGCTGGAGGAGCATCGGCCGTCCCGGGGGCTGCCGGTGTTGGGGCGGATTGCGGCCGGGCGGCCGATCGAGGCGGTCGAAAATTTTGAAGGGACGTTGAACGTGCAGGAGTTGTTTGGCCGGCCGCCGGAGGTGTTTGCGCTGCGTGTCGCCGGAGACAGCATGATGAAGGCGGGAATCCGGGATGGAGACATGGTGGTCATTCGTCGGCAGCCGCGGGTGGAGAACGGCCAGGTCGGCGCGGCGCTCGTCGGCGGGGAAGCGACGGTGAAACGGATCTACGTGGAGCGGGACCGCATCCGGTTGGTGCCCGAGAACGATGCGTTTACACCGCAGGAGTACGGCGCTGACGACCCGACCGTGCGCGTGCTGGGCAAGGTGGTCGGTTTGGTGCGCAAGCTCTGAGCGCGTGCGCCGAATTGACGCGTGCGCTGGACTGCCTGGAGGCGTGCGCGGGTGGCGTGCGCGCCTTCGGCGGCGACCGCGACCGCTCGGAATCCGCGGGTGCGGGCGAAAGCGCGCGCCACCCGCAGGTCCCCGGGGGGCCGCGGGACAAGGCTGTCGCAAAGGCCCGGCATGGGCGGTGGACCTCGCGGAACCGCGGTTTTGTCGGTGCGGTCCTTGGCCTATCGCCTGCAGCCGGAGGCGAAGGGTGATGCCCGCCCCCTGGTGGCGTGGCCGATACCGTTGCTGGGTATCGGTCGCGAGGGGGTGGTCACCAGGGCCGCCCCGACAAGACCCTCCGCGCTAGTGTCCTGTCAACATCGATTCTTCCGGTCGGCGTAGGGGCGCCTCGTGAGGCGCCCCGAGGGGCCACGGATTGAACGACCCCAAGCAACGACGTTGACGGGACACTAGGTGCCGCGCGGGGTGGGCCGGCGCGACCTTCCTGCGCCAGCCTCGGGCGGTCGAACCGCAGGTTCGGCACGTTGTCCAGGAGGGGGACGAGCCGGCGCGGCCTGACGCGACGCCGGGCGGAACGGAGCGGTGCGGCAGGGTAAGGTTGGGGCGCCGGAGCGGCCGGCAGGGGGTGCGGTCGTGTTTTCGAACGAGGGTGGATTCTCTGTTCATTTGCTGCGGCGTTTGGAGGCGTCGCGGGCCCGGCTCCCCGTGTCGGCGCTGACGACAGGCTGCACCACAAGGGTGAATGCCGCTTGCGCCAGCCGCTTCATGCGGAATGAGGGCCGGTTGTGTGGGCGATGTGTTCGGCAAGGAGTGTGACGATGAGAGCCTCATCCCAGGGGGGGTACGGAGCCCTTGTTCGCGCGTCGGCGGTGCGCGCCATCGTGCCGCGGTGGTTGCCGCTGCTCGCGTGGCTGCTGCTCTTGATTCCCGCCTCCTGGTTGCTCGCGGGCCGCGGCGGGGGCGCTCTGCAGCACCCGCCGCCGCGTGGCGGGGATTGGCGTGGTGCTGGAGCCGTTGTCCAACGTGCCCCGCGCGGCGTGGCGTGTCGTTCCCCGGCGCCGGTGGCCGGCGGCCAGGACGCTGCAACCTGGCCTGGTGTCCTGTCTACGCTTATTCGAACGGTTCCCGGCGGAGGTAGGGGCGGACCCCCGTGTCCGCCCTGGCGCCGCAACAGGCCTTGGCAGGCGGGGCGGACACGGGGGTCCGCCCCTACGCCAACCAGGGGGATTGGCGTAGGCGGGACACGGGTTCAAATCGGGGTAACCGTCCCCGGCTGCTCAAGGGGAGCAAAACGGACATGACCTGAATCCCAGGGAGGGCTTACGCGCATCGGCGGAGGTTGTTGGAATTCAGGATCGAGTCCCCGTCTTGCGGCCGGTTTGAACCATGCCCGCCGCATCCGTCGTCGCGCAGGTCGCCGACGCCTGGTCCTGGAACCAACGCGTAGGGCACTTGCTTGGCCTGCAATCCGCCTCGCGGGTTCGGTGCAGGCGAGGACGACTGCACCACTATGCCGCGAACCGAGTGATCGCTTGTGGCACAGGCGTCCTCGCCTGCGCCGAACGGCCACTCGTTACCCGCTTGTTTCAGGCCTGGTCGCGGTAGGGCGTGGTCGCACGGGCGTTGTCCGCGCGCCGAGTTGGAAGGAGTGTCCCATGCTCGTCTACCTGGACGTTCTCGCGTTCTACGTCGCCGTCGAGCGCGCGCTCGCGCCGCGCCTGCGCGGCCGCCCGGTGCTGGTCGCCCCGCCGGCGGCCGGGCGCGCGCCGGTGCTCGACCTGTCGAGCGAGGCGTGGCTGGCCGGCGTGCACAAGGGCATGCCGCTCGGTCGCGCCCGGCGGATCTGCCGCGACGCCTGTGTCCTCGCCCCGCGACCCGAGCTCTACGACCGCGCCACCGGCGCGCTCCACGCCAGCCTCGCGCGCTTCTCGCCGCGCCTCGAACCCGCCGGACCCGGCCACTTCGTGCTCGACCTTGCCGGCACCGAGCGCATGTTCGGCCCGCCCGCGGACGCGGCGGCGCGCATCCGCCGCGCCGTCGTCGGCGAGACCGCCCTCGTCCCCGCCCTCGGGATCGCCGCCAACAAGCTGGTGAGCCGCGTGGCGGCGCGCGTCGCCAAGCCCGACGGGCGTTGCGAGGTGTCGCCCGGAACCGAGCGTGCCTTCCTCGACCCGCTCCCGGTCGACCTCCTCCCCGGCGTCGGGGAGCACGTGCTCGCACGCCTGCACGAGCTGAATTGCCTGCGCATCCGCGAACTCGCCGCGCTTTCGCGCGACCATGTCCTGCTCGCCTTCGGCGCCGATGGACTGCTCCTGCAGCGGAAGGCCTACGGTATCGACCCTGCTCCGGTCATGCCGGGCGACGCGCCCCCCCC
Organism: Planctomycetota bacterium; assembly: GCA_016220045.1. Classification (GTDB taxonomy): domain Bacteria; phylum Planctomycetota; class MHYJ01; order WSZJ01; family JACPWG01; genus JACRIP01. Next base: position 3,843 of record JACRIP010000275.1, on the reverse strand, counting down.
GCCGTTGCCGAGACCTTTGCGCCGGCCGAAGATACGAATGATGTCGAACGGCTGCGCATGGGCCTCGCCGACGCCCTGGCTCACGTCGCCTGCCGTTTGCGCGCGCGCGGACTCCAGGCGTACACCGTCGCCGTCGCCCTCGCCTACTCCGATGGCGTGCGCGCCGAACGCCGCCGCCTCCTCCCGCGCCCCTCCGACCTCGATGGCGACCTCCGCGGTCCGGTCGAGCGCGTGTTCGAGGAATTGTACACCCGGCGCATTCGCCTTCGTAAGGTCACGCTCACGCTCTCTCACCTGGTCCCGCCCGATGGGCAGCTCACGCTCTTTGCGGCCGATCCGCGCGCCGGCCCGCGCCGCGCCCTCTTCGCCGCCCTCGATCGTCTGCGCGTTCGCCATGGCTGGCAGTCCGTCGGTTTCGGTCGCGCCGGCTTGGCGGAATCCGGGCCTGGTTCAAATCGGGGTACCCGTCCCGCCCCGGGGGGAGCAACACCGGGACCTGACCTGGATTCCGCAGAGGGCTTACGCCCAGCGGGAGACGTTGCTGGAATTCAGGATCGTGTGCCCGTTTTGCGGTCGGTTTGAACCAGGCCGGAATCTGCTTCCCGCGGCTGAGTTCGGAGCCGTACGCTTTCCAGAGTCGGTGTGATCCTCCATGCCCTTCGTCCATCTCTCCGTGCGCTCCCACTATTCGCTCCTGCGCGGCACCGCCCGCGTCGAGGAACTGTGCCGCGCGGCGCGCGCGCGCGGGATGTCCGCCCTCGCGCTCACCGACCGCAACGCGCTCTACGGGTTCTACCCCTTCCTCTGCGCTGCGGTGCGCGCCGGGGTGCGCCCGCTCGTCGGCGCCGAGCTCGCCATCGGCGTCGAGCGCGTCGTCGCACTCGTCAAGGAACGCTTCGGCTACGCCACCCTGTGCCGCGCCATCACCGCCGTCCAGGCGCACCTGCCCCGCCCCGAACGCGCAACCGCGCGCGCGCATGGACCCGAACGGGACCCCGCCTCCCAACGCGACCGCGTGCGCGACGCGGTGGCCGCCACGCCGCGTGGCTCCGCCGCCGCGTTCGTCGGCGCGGAACCCGATGCCCCACCCGATGGGCCGGAATGCGCACCCGGCGAATACTGGATGCGCGGCGGCGGCCGCGAACGGTCGCGCGGGCGCGGCCCCGCGCTCGACCTCCCCATGCCCGTCGCGGCCGGGCCCTTCTCCCTGGCGGCGCATCTCGCCCGCGACCGCGCCGGGCTCGTCCTCCTGACCGACGACCTGCCCCTCCTGGAGACCATCGCCCGCCAAAGCGGTATCGAGGACCTCTACCGCGAAGTGCGCGCATCGCTCTGCGGGCCCGATGCGTCCCGCGCCGGCGGCGACCGCCGTGCCGTTCCCGACTCCGTGCTGCTCGCGGCCCTCCCGGTCGTGGCCACCAATGACGTCTACTTTCTCGATCCCGCCGACCACGCGCTCCATCGCCTGCTGCGCGCGATCGCCCTCAATACCTCGCTCTCGCGCGTGCCCGCGCTCGAAGTCGTCCACCCGGGCGCGTGGCTCTGCCCGCCCGCAGATATGGAGCGCCGCTTCAGGGATCTGCCGGAGGCGTTCGAAAACGCGGGCCGCATCGCCGACGGCTGCCGTGTCGACTGGCTCGCCGAAACCGGAATCCGCCCCGCCGCTCCTGCTCCCACACCGTCGCACCCGCCTGCGGCTCCATCCATCGTCCACGGCAAAACACCGACCCTGCGCCTGCCCGTCGCGGCGCGTCCCCTTCCGCCCCCCGGCAGCAATCGGCAATCCGTCGCTTCCCACCATCCTCCTTCGCCCGTTGTCTCGCACCCGCACGCGCTGCCGCCTCGTCCCGCTTCGCCCTTCGGAATCAATCTGCAATCTTCAATCTCCAATCTTCAATCCGTTGGCCTCCCCCCTTCGTCTCCGCCCGTCTCTCCTCCTCCTCCCCGCTCTTCCGCGCTGCCCGTCTCTCCGCCCGCCCCCGCCCCCCTCCTCGGCCGTCCCATCTTCCCCGTTTTCGCGGCGCCCGGCGGCGGCGACCCCTTCGACTACCTCCGCGCCGAAACCTGGACCGGCGCCCGTCGTCGCTACCGCGAAATCACCCCCGCCGTCCGCGCCCGCATCGAATACGAGCTCGCCCTCATCCGCGAAAAGGGCTTCGCCTCCTACTTCCTCGTCGTCCGCGATATCGTCCGGCGCTCTGAACGCACCTGCGGCCGCGGGTCCGCCGCCGCCAGCATCGTCGCCTACGTCCTCGGCATCACCCATGTCGACCCCATCGCTCACAACCTCTACTTCGAGCGCTTTCTCAACCCCGGCCGCGTCGATCCCCCCGATATCGACGTCGATTTCCCCTGGGACGAACGCGACGCCGTGCTCGAGTACCTCTTCCGCACCTACGGACCCGCGCACACCGCGATGATCGCCAACCACGTCACCTTCCAGCCGCGTGCTGCCATCCGCGAGGTCGCCAAGGTCTACGGCCTGCCCGAGGGCGAAATCGCCGACCTGACCGAGCGCATCCCCTGGTTCTACGACGCGCCCGGCCTGCGTGACATGCTCCGCGACCATCCGCATTTCCGCGACGTTGCGCTGCGCCCGCCCTGGCCCGAAATCCTCGCGCTCGCCGAGCGCCTCGTCGGCTTCCCGCGCCTGCTCTCCGTCCACTGCGGCGGCGTGGTCATCACCCCCGACCCGATCACGAATCACGCACCCCTCGAGCCCGCCGCCAAGGGCCTGCCCATCGTCCAGTGGGAGAAAGACGCCGCCGAAGAGCTCGGCCTGGTCAAGATCGACCTCCTCGGCAACCGTTCCCTCGCCGTCATCCGCGACGCGCTCGCCGCCGTGCGCGCCCACCACGGCGTCGATGTCCGCTACGACGAATGGGACCCGCTCGAGGACCCCGCCACCCAGGCCCTCCTCGCCGCCGGTCGCACCATGGGCGTCTTCTACGTGGAATCCCCGGCCATGCGCCGACTCCAGCAGAAGACCGGACGCGGCGACTTCGGCCACCTCGTCATCGCCAGCTCGATCATCCGCCCCGCCGCCAACGCCTTCATCCGCGAGTACGTCCGGCGCCTCCGGGGAGAACCCTACGCGTCGCTCCACCCGATCCTCGACACCGTGCTCGCGGAAACCTACGGCATCATGTCCTACCAGGAGGACGTGTCGAAGATCGCGATGGCGATGGGGGGCTTCACGGCCGCCGAGGCCGATGGCCTGCGCAAACTCCTCTCCAAAAAAGACCGCGTGCACAAGCTGGCGGAGTATCGGCGGCGCTTCGCCGATGGCGCGCGCATTCGCGGCATCGCCGCCGACGTGATCGACAAGGTCTGGGAGATGATCGAGAGCTTCGCCGGCTACAGTTTCTGCAAACCCCACTCCGCCTCCTATGCCCTTGTCTCCTTCAAATCGGCGTGGCTCAAGGCGCATTTCCCGGCGGAGTTCATGGCGGCGGTGATCTCGAACCAGGGCGGCTACTACTCGACGTTCGCCTATCTCTCCGAAGCCCGGCGGATGGGCATCGCGCTGCTTGGGCCGGACGTGAATGCGAGCGGGCGGGCGTACATCGGCTGGACGCCTGCGCCGGGGGTGACCGCGGTCGCGCCGACGCCCGCGGGGGGTGCTCCGCTGCCTCCGCCGTCGAGCGGTGGCGCCGTTCCTCCGTTCGCGCATTTCGTCCCCGACGTGCCCCCTCCCCCCCCGGACCTGTCGCCCGCAGCGAATAGTGCGCAGGGGGAGTGGGGGAGGAGCCTGCCCCACGAAGCGCCCCGCGGGGCGCGAAGTGGGGTCGGGGCGGGGGAAGGTGCGTGTTACGATCGGTCTGGGTACCACGCCGACCCGTC
>JACRIP010000278.1 GCA_016220045.1 Planctomycetota bacterium | reverse complement strand
GCCTTCCCGCCCGCCATCCACCTACCGGATCCACCCCTGCTCCCGATACCACCGCCCGGTTTCCGCCATTCCCGCCGCGATGTCGATGCGCGCGCGCCAGCCGAAGTCGCGCGCCGCCCGCGCCGGGCTGCACACCCAATGGTGCTGCGATACCTCCACCGCCTTGTCGCGCGTCAGCGCCGGCAGCTTCCCCACCAGTGCGCCCGCATCCTCCAGCCAGCCCGCCGCCCAGCGTAGCACCCGGTCCGGCAGCCGCACCGCCAGCGTCCGCCGCCCCACCGCCGCCGCAAGCAACTCCATCAGCCGCTCGTGCGCCAGCGGCATCTCATTGCTCAAGAAATACGTCCGCCCCGCCGCCGCCGGCGCACGCGCCGCCGCGATGCACCCCGCCACCAGGTCCGTCACATGCACAATGCTCGTAGTTTTGCCGCGATCGCCCAGTACCGTCAGCCCATGCTGCGCCATCTGAAAGACCGTCAGCAGTTCGTGCTCCCGCGGGCCATAGACCACGGGCGGCCGGATCACCGTGATCGGCAACTCGCGCGCGAAGTCGCGTACCCAGGCCTCGGCCGCGCCCTTGCTCGCACCGTAGCCCGACACTGGACGTGCCGGCTCCCCCTCGTCCAGCGGATGCCCGTCCGGGGACGGGCCGGCCGCCGCCAGGCTGGTCATCACCACCACCCGCTCCACGCCCGGACAGGCCGCCCGGCACGCCGCCAGCAGCGCCCGGGTCCCGTCCCCATTCACCCGCAGAAAGGTCGCCGCGTCTCGCGCCAGCGTGATCCCGGCCAAATGATAGACCTCCCGGCACCCGACCAGCGCCGCGCGCAGGCTCGCCTCCTCCTCGACCGATCCGACACACCAGCGCACCGGCGCGGCCTCCAGCCAGCCGCGCCGGCTCGTCTGCCGCGCCAGGCAGCGCACCTCCTCCTCCCCCCCGCCGCCCCGCACCAGCGCCTCCGCGAGGTGGCTGCCGATGAAGCCCGTTGCGCCCGTGACCAGGATTGCCATGGGACCTCCCTGACTATTTCCTTGCAGTCTACCGACCGGTCTGCTATACATGCTACACCTTTTTTGGACTGGATCAGTGAGGGTGTTGGGATGGACCTGTTCGAGAAATGCCACGGTTTCCGGATCGCCAAAGACCTGCAAGCCGCCGGTCTCTACCCCTATTTCACGGCGATCGAATCCGGAACCGGCCCCGAGGTCGTCGTTCGCGGCCGCAAGATGATCATGATCGGGTCCAATAACTACCTCGGGCTCACCCAGCACCCGCATGTCAAGGAATCCATGCTGCGGGCCGTCGAAAAGTACGGCAGCGGCTGCACCGGTTCGCGCTTCCTCAATGGCACCCTCGACTTGCATGAGGAGCTGGAGCGCCGCCTCGCGCGCTTCATGAACCGCCCCGAAGCCCTGCTCTTCACCACCGGCTTCCTCTCCAACCAGGGTACGATCTCGACCATCGTCGGCAAGGACGATGTGGTCATCATCGATCGCGCCGCCCACGCCTCCATCTTCGAAGGGTGCCGCCTCGCCTTCGGCCGCACCCTGAAATACCGCCACAACGATATGAACGACCTGGAGCGCATTCTCCAGTCGCTCGACGCCAAGGAAGGCGCGCTGATCGTCACCGATGGCGTCTTCAGCATGGAGGGCGACCTCGCCGACCTGCCGAGCATCGTCAAGCTCAAGAAGAAATACGGCGCCCGCTTGATGGTGGACGACGCCCACGGCATCGGGGTCTTCGGCAAGAACGGTCGCGGGACCGCCGAGCACTTCGGGCTGGAGCACGACGTCGACATCATCATGGGCACCTTCTCGAAGTCCTTCGCCTCGCTCGGCGGCTTCATCGTGGCCGAGCCGTACGTTCTCCACTTCATCAAGCACCTGTCGCGGGCGTTGACCTTCAGCGCCTCGATGCCGCCGGCGGCGGTCGCGGCCGTGCTCGGCGCGCTGGACGTGATCGAGCGCGAACCGGAGCGGCGCGCGCGCCTCTGGGAGAACGCGCAGCGGATGAAGGACGGGCTGACCAATCTCGGGTACGACACCGGCCATTCGCGCGCGCCGATCATCCCGGTGATCCTGGGCGAGGAGCAGCGCAACCTGCGCTTCTGGCGCGACTGTTTCGAGCGCGGCCTCTACGCCAATCCGGTGATGCACCCGGCGACGCCGATGGGCCGGGCGCTCATCCGCACCAGCTACATGGCGACGCACTCGCCCGAGGTCCTCGACCGCGCGCTCTCGGTCTTCGCCGAGGTCGGCCGCCACTACGGGATCGGGCGTACGGAGCCCGTGCCTGCGCCGGGGGCCGTCGCCCCGGTGGCCGCGTCGTAGCCGACGCGCCCGACGCCGGACCGTGCTCTCCCGCCCCACCGGACCGGCCACGGACCGCCACCCCCATGCCCACCTCCGTTCTTCCCGTGCGCACCGCCGCCGAGCGTCGTGAATTCATGATGCTCCCGTGGCGGATCTACCGGGATGACCCGAATTGGGTGGCGCCCCTCCTCGGCGACCTCAAGAAGCTCCTCAATCCCGCCGTCTACCCCTTCTTCGATCACGGCGCGGCCGAGTTCTTCCTGGCGCGGGACGGCGCCGTCGTGCGCGGCCGCATCGCCGCCATCGTCAACCATCTGCACAACGACACCCACCACGAGAAGACCGGCTTCTTCGGGTTCTTCGAATGCGATGACGACCCGGCGATCGCCGCGGCGCTCTTCGACGCCGCGGCGGCGTGGCTGCGCGCGCAGGGGATGGAGCGCATGCGCGGGCCGGCGAGCTACTCGACCAACGACGAATGCGGGCTCCTGATCGAGGGCTTCGACTCGCCGCCCGTGATCATGATGTCCTACAATCCCGCCGGGTACGTGAAGCTGGTCGAGGGGGCGGGGTTCGTCAAGGCGAAGGACTTGCTCGCCTACTGGGTGGACGTGGAGCGGATCCCGGAGCGGCTGGCGCGCATCGCGGACAAGGTGCGCGAGCGCGAGCGCGTCACCGTGCGTTCGCTCGACATGCGGCGTTTCCCCGAGGAGGTACGGGCGATCCAGGAGATCTACAACGACGCGTGGGCGCCCAACTGGGGTTTCGTGCCGATGACCGACCGCGAGTTCGCCTTCATGGCGGAGCAGCTCAAGCCGGTGGTGGTGCCGGACCTCGGCCTGATCGCGGAGATCGACGGCAAGCCGGTGGGTTTCTCGCTGGGGTTGCCCGACTTCAACGTCGCGCTCAAGCCGTGCCGCGGGCGGCTCTTCCCCTTCGGCATCTTCAAGCTGCTCTGGCACAAGCGCAAGATCCGGCACATGCGGGTGATTACCCTAGGCGTGCGCCGGGCGTACCAGAAGAAGGGGATCGACGCGGTCTTCTACGTGGAGACGATGAAGCGCGGGAAGGCGCGGGACTGTGCGCGCGGCGAGATGTCGTGGATTCTGGAAGACAATGCGATGATGAACCGCGGGGCGGAGGCGATGGGAGGGCGGGTGTACAAGCGGTACCGGATGTATGATCGCGAGCTGGCGGGGCGGTAGCGAAGAGGTCGGGTAGGGCGGGGGGAGGCGAGGGCCGATTGCCGATTGTAGAATGCAGATTGTAGATTGCAGATTGACGGGAACGTGGACGGAGCGAGGGAGGTCGAGATGGATGCGATCGAACGGCTGCGGCGGCTGGTCGGGAGCGGTGGGGCGGCGGGCGAGGCCGCGCCTGCGCTGGGGTTTGGGGCGGAGATCGAGGAGGCGGTGGCCTATCTGGGCTCGGAGGAGGCGGCGCGCAGCCTGGCGGCGGACCCGTACTGGCCGAAGTGGGACGGGCCCTGGTGGCACATGCTGCTGCTCTGGGAGCTGGGGGAGGTCGGGCGCATTCCCGCGGCGGCGGCGGCCGGGCTCGTGCGCTCGGCGCGGGCTCATCTCCATACGAGTTTTCCCTTTCGGATCGAGGAGGTGCCGGCGGGCATCGATCCGATCCGCGGCACCTCCTGCCACTGCCAGCTCGGGACGATGGTTCAGGTACTCGCCGCATGCGGCGTGGACGTGGATCGGGATTTTCCCTGGGTGCGTGGATGGTTCCTGCGCTACCAGCTCCCGGACGGCGGGCTGAACTGCGACGAAGCCGCCTACACACGGCCGACGCCGCGCAGCTCGCTGGTCTCGACGCTGCCGGCGCTGGAGGCGATCTTGCGGGCGGCGCCGCGCCCGCTCGCGCCGGCGGAGTGGGCGTTTCTCGATCGCGGGGCTGAGTACCTGCTGCGGCGCGCGCTCTGCCGGTCGCTGAGTCGCGGGGGCGGACTGATCGACGCGGCGTGGCTGGCGCCGACCTTTCCGCGGTTCTACGAGTACGACGTGCTGCGCGGGTTGTCGTTCGTGGTGGAGTGGGCGCTCGCGCGCCCGGAGGCGGTGCTGCGGGCGGCGGACATCGCGGAGGCGGCGGCGCAGTTTCCGGAAGCGGGGCCGGTTTGCGTCGGCCGGCAGGCCTGGGCGGCGGCGGGGACGCTGCGCTGTCGCGCGGACGGAACCTGGGGGCGGGAGCCGAAGGCGGCGCGCTTTCCGTTGCTCGAGGCGGTCGGGGCGCCGGGGATTCCGGCGCCGGCGCTCACCGCGTCGTGGCGGGGGGTGGTCGCGGGCCTGCGAGAGCTCGAGTCCCGCGGCAGGCTGCAATGGGTGTAGCGGCGACGCGGTGGACGGTGGACGGTGGTCGGTGCTCGGTGGACGGATTGCTGGGGCCAGGAACCGCGGCGCCTCGACCGCCGCTGCCTGCGCTTCCCGCTCCGACTACGTCCCCGCCGCCGCCACACGCTGCGACAGCTCGATGAGGACGCCGTGCGCGTCCTTGGGCGACAGGAAATTCACCAGCCGTCCGCCCGCCCCGGCCCGCGGCGTGGCCAGCACCGGCTTCATGCCGCGCGCGACGAGCTCCGCCGTCGCCGCCGCCAGATCGGCCACTTCCAGGCAGATGTGGTGAATCCCCTCCCCACGCTTGTCGAGGAATCGGCGCGTCGCCTCCTCGCCCGGCAGCGGCTCGACCAGTTCGATGGTCGTGTTGCCGGTCGAGAGCTTCGCGACCCGCACCTTCACCTCGGGTACTTCCTCGATCTCCTCGACCGGCAGGCCCAGGAGGTCGCGCCACACCGGCAGCACGCTCTCCAGCGACTGCACCGCCACGCCGATATGATCGAGCCGCAGGGCTTTCATGGAGCGCTCCTCAGCGGACAAGGGTTCCGCGGTCGTTGCTTTACGCCGGCGGGGCGGGCACAAGGCCCGCCCCTACAAGATCCGGAGACCCCCGCCATCCTTGCACCACCCAGGCCCCCAAAACTGCCAAACCCCCAAACCCCCAAACCTCGCGCGCCGCGCCGCGGCAGCGGCTAGAGGCGCGGCCGGTACACCCCGAACACCGTGCGCAGCGCATCGCTGATCTCGCCGAGCGTGGCGCGGGCGCGCAGGGCGTCGAGGATTGGCGGGAGCAGGTTGGCGTCGCCGCGCGCCGCCGCTTCCAGCGCCGCCAGGGCCGCGCGCACCGGCTCCGCGGGCCGCGCCGCGCGATGGGCCGCCAGCGCGCGCGCGCGCGCTGCCTGCAGCTCCGGGTCCCCCTTGAGGAGCGAGAGCCCCGCCCCGGCGCACCGCCCGCCCGCCGGCGCCTCGTCGGCGAAGCGGTTGACGCCCACGATCAGCTTCTCCCCGCGCTCGATCGCCCGCTGCTCCGCCCACGCCGCCTTCTCGATCTCCTGCGAGAAATACCCGGCCTCCACCGCCCGCACCGCGCCTCCCAGCTCTTCGACCTTGCGCAGATACCCGCCGGCCAGCTCCTCCAGGCGCGCCGTCAGCTCCTCGATCAGATACGACCCGCCCAGGGGGTCTACCGTATCCGCGACGCCCAGCTCGTAGGCCAACACCTGCTGCGTCCGCAGCGCCAGCCGCGCCGACTCCTCGGTCGGCAGGCACAGCGCCTCGTCGCGCGAATTCGTGTGCAACGACTGCGTCCCGCCCAGCACCGCCGCCAGCGCCTGCAGCGCCACCCGCACCACGTTGTTCTCCGGCTGCTGCGCCGTCAGCGTCACCCCCGCCGTCTGCGTGTGGAAGCGCAGCATCTGCGCCCGCGGATCGGTCGCGCCGAACCGCTCCTTCATGATCCGCGCCCACAGCCGCCGCGCCGCCCGGAACTTCGCCACCTCCTCCAGGAAACAGTTGTGGCACCCGAAAAAAAAGGAGATCCGGGCGCCCAGGGCGTTGACCTCGACGCCGCGCGCGAGGGCCTCGGCGACGTAGGCGGTGCCGTTCGCCAGGGTGAAGCCGAGCTCCTGCGCCGCGGTCGCGCCGGCCTCGCGCATGTGGTAACCGCTGACGGAGATCGAGTTCCACTTGGGCACCGAGCGCGCCGCGAAGGCCATGAGGTCGGCGGCGAGCCGCAGCGACGGGCGCGGCGGGTAGATGTAGGTGCCGCGCGCGACGTACTCCTTGAGCAGGTCGTTCTGCACCGTGCCGGTGAGCTTATCGAAGCCGATGCCGCGGCGTTCGGCGGCGACCAGCGCCATGCCGAGCAGGATCGGCGCGGTGGCGTTGATGGTCATGGAGATCGAGACCTGGTCGAGAGGGATTCCGGCGAACAGGGTTTCGAAGTCCTCGACGGTGCTGATGGCGACGCCCGACTTGCCGACCTCGCCCGCGGCGAGCGGGTGGTCGGAATCGTAGCCCATTTGGGTCGGCAGGTCGAAGGCCACCGACAGGCCGGTCTGGCCGCGCTCGAGGAGGAAGCGGTAGCGGCGGTTGGTTTCCTCGGCGTTGCCGTAGCCCGCGTACTGGCGCATGGTCCAGTGCCGGCCGCGGTAGCCGCTGGGGTGCACCCCGCGCGTGAACGGGTAGGCGCCGGGGAATTCGGCGCCGGTCCCG
>JACRIP010000043.1 GCA_016220045.1 Planctomycetota bacterium | reverse complement strand
GGGGCGGACACAGGGGTCCGCCCCTACCGAAACCCGTGGCCGGGCGTCCGGGCCGACCCCGATGCCCGCACCACCGCAGCCCGTGGCCGGCCGTAGGGGCGGACCCCTGTGTCCGCCCCGGGGTGGCTACGCCGAGAACTTTCCGACCACGATGCAGGTATTGTGACCGCCGAAGCCGAACGCGTTCGAGATCGCGACGCGCACGTCGAGGTCGCGCGCGCGGTTGGGCACATAGTCGAGATCGCACTGGGGGTCGGGGGTGACGTAATTGATCGTCGGGTGGACCCGGCCGGTGCGGATGGACATCACGGTGGCGATGAGTTCGACCGCGGCGGCGGCGCCGAGCAGGTGGCCGGTCATCGACTTGGTCGCGGAGATCGGAATTTTGCGCGCGCGGTCGCCGAAGACCGCCTTGAGCGCCACGGTTTCGGCGGCGTCGTTCAACGGGGTGGAGGTCGCGTGGGCGTTGACGTAGGAGACCTGGTCGGGGGTCACGGCGGCGTCGGCGAGGGCGATCTTGATCGCGCGCACGGCGCCTTCGCCGCTGGGTTCGGGGGCGGTGATGTGGTGGGCGTCGCCGGACTGGCCGAAGCCGAGGACTTCGGCGTGGATCGTGGCGCCGCGGCGCTGGGCGTGTTCGAGGGCCTCGAAGACGAGGACGCCGGCGCCCGCGCCGAGGACGAAGCCGTCGCGGTCCTTTTCGAAGGGGCGGCTGGCGCGCGGCGGGTCGTCGTTGCGGGTGGAAAGGGCGCGCAGCGCGGCGAAGCCGGCCATCCCGGTGGGAGTGACGGTGGCTTCGGAGCCGCCGGTGAGGACGAGGTCGGCCTCCCCGTGCTGGATGGAGCGCAGGGCGAGGCCCATCGCGTGGTTGGCGGAGGCGCAGGCCGAGGCGACGGCGTAGGTGAGTCCCCCGAGGCCGAAGCGGATCGAGATGTTGCCGGCCGCGGCGTTCATCATGAGCTTGGGGATGAAGAAGGGCGAGACGCGGGAGGGGCCCTTGGCGAGGAGCTTCTTGTGGGTCTCCTCGAGCTCGGTGAGGCCGCCGATGCCGGAGGCGAGGATGACGCCGCAGCGCGTGCGGTCGCAGGCGGCGAAGTCGAGGGCGGCGTGCTGGACGGCCATGACCGAGGCGGCGAGCGCGTACTGGGCGAAGGGGTCGAGGCGGCGGACTTCGCGCTCTTCGATGTAGGCGGCGGGGGTGAAGCCCTTGACCTGGCCGGCGAAGTGGACGTCGAAGTGGGTGGCGTCGAAGTAGGTGATGGGCCCGATGCCGCTGGCGCCGGCGAGGAGTGCCTCCCAGACCGGGTCGAGTCCGACGCCGAGCGGCGTGACCCAACCCATGCCGGTGATCACGACGCGACGGCGGGCGGACATGGGGGAAGGCTCCCGGAGTCGGAGTGGTCGGGGCGGACGGGGCGGTCGGCAAGGGCGGGCGGGGGCGGGAGGCGCGTGCGCCGGGGCGGCTGGGGCCGGCGCGACGCCCTCCGGAATTTACCCGAGCTTGGACTCGATGTACTTGATCGCGTGGCCGACGGTCTGGATCTTGTCGGCGTCCTCTTCGGGGATGGAGAGTTCGAAGGCGTCTTCGATCTCCATGACGAGCTCGACGGTGTCGAGGGAGTCGGCGCCGAGGTCGTTGATGAAGGAGGTCTCGGGCTTGACCTTGTCCTTGGCCACTCCGAGCTGCTTGCAGACGATGTCGGTGACCTTCTCGCTGATTTCCTGGGTAGTGGGCATGTCGAGGGCTCCTTGTACCGGGGAATGTGGCACGGGGCGGGCATACGGGGATCCCTGGACTACGCCGGTGACCCGACCGGACGCATCCGGACCGCTTCCACGCCCCCCGCGCAGCGCCGTCGCGGGGCCATACGAAGCGCCGTATTATAGTGACGGGTCTGGGGATTGCAACAGGATTCCCGAGGCCGATTCCCTTCCCGCGGGGCTGGGCCGCATGCTACACTCCCGCGCGCCGGAAAGCGCCGCGCCGCCCGGAAGTCGCCCACCGCACGCCGCCAGCCGACTTCACGAAGGGAACCCCGATGCCGCTCGCCTGCCGCCTGTTCGCCGTCCTGGTCCTGGTCGCCCTCCTGGCCGGCACCGCCGCCGCCGAACCCGCGCCGCTGGCGCCCGGGCAGGAGGTCGAGGTCAAGTACGGCGCCAATTGGCTGCGCGGCAAGATCGAGAAGATCGACGGCGACCGCGTGTTCGTGAGCTGGGACGGCTACGACGCCGGCCAGAACTCCTGGGTGACGCGCGCCGAGGTGCGGCCGCGACCCGACCCGCTCGCCCCGGCCGGCGGCGGCGCGGGAGCGGCCGGCCCGGACGGCGGCGCGACCCAGCCCGCCGAGTTCTACCAGCCGGGCCGCGAGGTCGAAATCAAGTACGGCGCCAACTGGCTGCGCGGCAAGATCGAGAAGGTCGAAGCCGAGCGCGTATTCGTGAGCTGGGACGGCTACCACGAGAGCCAGAACGTGTGGGTGCCGAAGTCGAACGTGCGGCCGCGCGGCGCGCAGCTCGGCGGCGACGCGGGCGGCGCGGGAGGGGGCGGCGGCGGGGCGCCGGTGAGGCTGGCGCCGCCCGGCAAGGGCGGCCTGGCCGGCATCTACATCTGGACCCAGGTCACGCCGCAGAACGGCACGGTGATCATCCGCTACCTGTTCCGGCCGGACGGCACGTTCGTGCTCGGGCGGGCCTTCGCCGGGGGCGAGAACCTGGACTGGGCGGCGGCGGCGGCGATCTTTCCCGGCGAGGCCGGCATCTACCGCATCGCCGGCACGGCGCTCGTCATGGACTACGGTGATGGCCGCAGCCTGACGCGCGAGCTGGAGCCGGGAACGGAGCCGGCGCGCATCAAGGGCTGGCTGCGTGCGACCCCCTTCCCGGACGGGCATCGCCTGGACGCGAGCTACGACGCGAGCGGCGGGGCGGCCATCGCCGGCGCGACCGGCAGCCAGGAGCAGCGCTGGGTCTTCCACGCGGACGGGACCTTCGAGATCGCGGAAGGGCGGGCGGCCGATGCAGGCCGCGGCGCGGCGCACGCGCACACCACGGAGCACCTGGACTGGAAGGGCACCTATCGGCTGCACGGCCACACGCTGACCCTGACCCTGGGCGGCACGGCGAAGGACTACACCACCTTCCTGCTGGGCGAGGAGCTGGGACCCGCGCCCCAGATGCTGTTCCTGGACTGGGCGGCGTGCCGGCGCAGCGAGTAGGGTATTGCAAAGGGTGCCGTTGCCGGCCCTTCGAGTGCCGGCGTGGACGCCTGCACCACAACTACGGTAGACCTCTCGGACGCTCACCGATCGGCTCGAGACCTTTGTGGCGCAGGCGTCCTCGCCTGCCCCGCGAGGTCCCCGGCGCCGGAGTCCCGCGGGGCCGGCCCGATCCCCGGAACGAGGCGTGCCCGCGCGAATCGACCGTTTGCGACACCCTCGGTCTACGTGTACTCCCCTGCACTCCGGATCCCCTGACGATGCCCCGGATTCCCCTCCCTCCGCGCCGGTTCGAGGGTTCGCCGTGGAGTTCCTCTTCCCGACCGTGGGCCTGATCCTCGCCGGCGCGCTCGCCTTGGTCGCGCGCAAGGCCTACACCCGACAGCGGCGCCTGCTCGCCGGCTGGCACACGGCCGCCGGCGAACTCGGCCTCCAGGTGGTCCGAAGCGACACCTACGGCCGCCACAAAATCGCAGGCGAACTGGAGGGCGTGGCGGTCGAAGTCCATGCCGTGCGCCGCAGCGGCGCGCGCAGGCGGCCCATTACGCACTTCTCCGCCCGCTCCCGCGGCATCCCGGCCGACCTGTCGATCCGCTGGCAGGGCCTGCTCGGGGAACTGCGCGACGCCGCCGGTGGCCGGCAGCGCCTCCGCACCGGCAATGAGTCCTTCGACGAGCAGACCTGGGTGTCCGGGGCGGAGGCGCCGACCACCGCACTCCTGGACCGCGCGACGCGCGCGGCGCTGACCGGCGTTCTGGCCCCGCGCAACGGCAAGGTGGAGGGCGGCACGGTCGCCTTCGAGCTCCCCGGCCTGATCGCGGAACCGGAGCGGATCGTGGCCGCGGTGCGCGACCTGGACGACCTGACGCGGCGGCTCTCGCTCACGGGGCGCTCGGTGCCGGAACTGCTGCACGCCAGCGCCACGACGGACCCCATCGGCCCGGTGCGCCGGCGCAGCCTGGAGGTGCTGATCCGGCACTACCCGCAGGAGCCCGAGACCACCCGGGCGTGCGAATGGACCGTGACGGAGGGAGGGGATCCGGAAGTGACCCTCGTCGCCGCGGGTCACCTGCGCCAACGCGGCTGGCCGTACCTGGAGGAGTTGGTCAAGTCGCCCGCCGTCGAGGATGCCTTGCGCATCGCCGCGCTGGAGCACCTGATCGCCCATGTCCCGGGCGGCCGGCTGGTGCCGTTCTTGGAGGCGGTGGTCGGGCAGCGGTACCGGCCCCTGCACCCTCCGGCGCTGCGGGCGCTCGGGCGGTTGCGCCCGCCCGGCGCCTTCGAGTCGGCGGTCGGCCGGCTGAATGGCGCGGACGAGGCGACGGCCGTGGCGGCGGCCCAGGTGCTGGGCGACCTCGGGGATCCCCGCGCCGAACCGGCGCTCCTCGGGCTGATGGGGCGCACCGAGGCCACGGTACGCGCGGCGGCCGCCACCGCGCTGGGAAAAGTGGGGACGCGCCGGGCGATCGAACTCCTGCTCGCGTGCAGCGAGTCGAGCCCGCTCCTGTTCGAGGGCGAAGTACGGCGGGCGCTGCAGGAGGCCCTGGACCTGATCCGCGCACGCCTGGACGAGGGGGCGGACATGGGCCAGCTCTCGCTCGCCGCCGGCACGGGCGACCTCGGCTCCCTGAGCGTGGTGGTGGGGGAAGGCGCGCTCTCGCCCGCGACCCCGCGCGACCAGGAGGCGGAAGCCCCTCAGGGAACCACCGGATCGGAGGCGGCGCCGGGGCCGGCGGCCGAACCGCCGCGATCGGACTCCTGATCGGCCGGGACCGCCCGCCGCGGCTTCCGCAGCGGGACGCTCGGCCGGACCCCTCGGGCGCGGGCGGTTGCCGGCCGGCCCGGGTCGGGGCGGGCGCGGTCGGGGGAACCCCGCCCTACGGTTTGGGTGGTCCTGGGCGTAGGGGCGGACCCCTGCGTCCGCCCCGGGGTGGTCCGGCCGGCCCCATTTCCGACCGCCCCTATTGGGGCGGTCGCAAACGGTCGATCCGGGCGAAAACGCCTCGTTCCGGGGAGCAGACAACCCCACGGGACTCCGGCGCCGGAGACCGCGCGGCGCAGGCCGGAAGGCCTGCGCCACAAGCGTCCCGCGCACATCATAGTTGACTTCGAGAGGTCTCCGGCGATTGTGGCGCAGGCCTTCCGGCCTGCACCGAGGGGCCACGGATCGCTGCCTCTTGCGCCCCCCCTATGACCCTGATTCTTGCCCACAACCGTCGTCGCTGGACACCAGCACCCGGCTCGGATCGATCATCGCGCTCAGATAAGACCAGACACTCTCGCTATCCGCGAGACGTTCAAGCCCACGCCAGAGCACTTGGGTACCGGGCTCCCCATCCGACTTGGCCCCAGAAAGCCCCCAAGCCCCGCGACCATGCGAAGGGCTTCGCGCGGCGCCGGATCAGACCGCGGCGCTGAAGCTCAAGGCTCCGAAGCAGCCATGCCGCTCGCTCGCGCCGGGCTCGGCCGCACACAGCACCGTCGCGCGCGGCGACACCCGGCCCGCTCGGTCGCAGTCCTTGCGTACGCCTACGCCCCGCGCTATCATGTCTGGCACTCCCGCGATCCCCGTTTCCTCGGATGATTCCCCTACCGCGCCGGCGGAGCACGAACATGGAACGCGGTCAGTTTCCGGGCATGCACCACTACTTAGAAGCGCATTGGCGCGACATCCACTCGCGGTTGATCATCTACGCCGACGATCAACTTCAGCCGCAACTTCCGCGCGACCTCCGCGCGCGGGTCGAGGAGCGCGTGCACGGCGATTCGCCGATGGTTGATTCGCGCGTCGTCTACCCCGACGTCCGAGTCGTGGAGACAGCGCGACCTCCGCGCGGGGGCGCGGCCATGACCGGCACGGCCACGACCTCCGAACCCTTGGCGCTCGACGTTGCTGACGAGCCGATGCCCGAGACCTGCCTGGATATTGTCGAGGTCGGATCGGGACACCGGGTCGTCACGGCGCTGGAAATCCTGAGTGCGGCCAACAAAGACCCGGGCGAGGGTCAGGTGGCCTACCTGCGTAAGCAGCGGGGGATGGTGCAGGGTCGGGTGAACCTGGTCGAGGTCGATCTCCTGCGCGCAGGGCGGCGAGTCTTGAAGGTGCAGCCGGAGCGGATTCCGGTATCCCATCGGACCTCCTATCACGTCTGCGTGTGGCGGGCGGAGCGCCCTACCAAGGTGAAATTGTGCAGCGCGCCGTTGCGTGCGCCCCTTCCCGTGGTGCGGGTCCCGCTGCGTCCGACCGACCCCGACGCCACCCTCGACCTGCAAGCGCTGGTCGGCCTGTGCTGGCGCATTGGCGGCTACGACG
>JACRIP010000042.1 GCA_016220045.1 Planctomycetota bacterium | reverse complement strand
GGGTTTAGGGGTTTGGAGGTTTAGAAATCTTCGGGGACCGCGGGATGTCGGTGGCCATTGCGCATCAGTAGACGGTCGGGAGCGCTTCCTGCACGTTCTATCGGCAATCCGGGGAGGTTGGTGGAGGACCGGGAGCAAAAGCCGCCGCTGACGGCCCTTCGAGTGCAGGCGAGGACGCCTGCGCCGCAGTCCCGTGGTCCTCGTCCGATCACCGGATCGCGGCGCCCACGCCCGATCCGTCGCTCTGACCTGATGCGCAGCACGCAGACCACGAGTCATGGCCTCCCCCGTGTCCGCCGCGCCCTCACCCAAGGGCCCCAAACCTCCCAACCCCTAAACCTCCAAACTTCTCGTCCCTCACCCAAGGGCCCCAAACCTCCCAACCCCTAAACCTCCAAACTTCTCCGCCCCCCCTGAGAAGGTGGCATTCGCCGCGCAGCGCACCGCCCCCCCAGCTTGACACCCGGGAAGAGGCGATGTTATAAGACGTTTCCTGCCTTTCCCCACCGTCGCGGAGGAGTGCCCGGGTGCGCATTGCCGGCCTGGAAACGTCGGGCGCGCTCGGCAGCGTCGCCCTCGCCGACGACGAACGGATCGTCGCCGAACGCGCCTTCGAGAAGGGCCTGGTCCACGGCCGCGAGCTGCTGCCGAGCCTGCGCGACCTGCTGGCCGCGGCCGGCTGGGCGCTCGCCGACCTCGACCTCATCGCCGTAAGCTGCGGGCCCGGCTCCTATACCGGGGTGCGCGTCGGCGTCGCCACCGCGAAAACCCTGGCCTGGTCGCTCGGCATCGACCTGGTCGGCGTGCCCAGCCTGGATGCGCTCGCCCTCCTCGCCCCCGCGGACGCCGGCACGTGGCTCTGCCCGGTCGTGGACGCGCGCTGGCAACAGGTCTACGCCGCCCTCTACCGCCGCGACCCCGACCGCCCCGACGGCAGCCCGCTGTGGACCCGCTCCGGCGACCTCCTCGCCCTGCGCCCCGAGGAGCTGGCGGCGCGCCTCCCGGCCGACGTTTTTCTTTTCGGCGACGGACTCGACCGCTGGCGCGCCGCGTTCGAGCGGCCGGGGGTCCGATTCGGCCCCGCGACGCTGCGCCACGCGCGCGCCGCGGACGTCGCCCGGCTCGGCGGCGCCGCCCGGCGCGCCGGCCGCACGGACGACCCGTTCGCCCTGGTGCCGCTCTACTTGCGGCCGACCGAAGCGGAGGTGAAATTTGGCGTCAAGGCGCGATAACCCCGCGGACGACGGGAACGGCGTGGACGGCGTGGACCGGCTGGCCCCGGCCGCGCCGCCCGCGGCGCCACCGCCCGCTGAGCCGCCCGCCGCCCCGCCCCCCGACCGCCCGCGCATGCGCGGCGAACTGGTGGCGCTGCAGGCGGAGGCGGACGGGCAGCCGCTCGTCGTCCTGCGCGACCCCATCGGGTGTGCACCCGAGGCGGTGCTGCCGGCCCCGATGCTCGCCCTCCTGCGGCTCTTCGACGGCAAGCGCACGCTCGACGAGATCGCCGCGGAACTGCACCGGCGCACCGGCCAGCTCGTCCCGCGCGAGAAACTCGCCGACGTCGTGCGCGACCTCGACGAAAACCACTTCCTCGACTCCCCCGCCTACGCGCGCCTGAAGGACGCCCCGCTCCGCCCGGCACGCCACGCGGGCGGGGCGTACGCCGCCGACCCCGCCGCGCTGCGCGCCCAGCTCGACGCGCTCTTCACCCACCCCGAGGGACCCGGCGCCCGCCCGGCAGCGCTCCGGCCTTCACCTGACGGCGACGGGCGCCTCGCCGGCCTGATCTCGCCGCACATCGACCTCCACCGCGGCGGACCCTGCTACGCCTGGGCCTACAAGGAACTGGCCGAGCGCGCCGACGTCGACCTCTTCGTCGTCTTCGGCACCTGCCATGCCCCCGCACCCGGCCTCTTCGCCCTGACGCGCAAGGACTACGACACGCCGCTCGGGACCGTCCCGACCGACCGCGCCTTCGTCGATGCGGTGATCGCCCGCTGCCCGCAGGCCGACCTCCTCGAAGGCGAACTCGCCCATCTCGCCGAGCACTCGATCGAGTTCCAGGCGCTCTTCCTGCAGTACCTCTTCGGCGGCAAGCGCCCGTTCGCCGTGGTGCCCATCCTGGTGACCTCGTTCCACCGGTTCGTCGAGTCCGGCAGCGATCCGGCGACGGCGCCGGAGGTCGCGGCCTTCGTCGCGGCGGTGCGCGAGGTCGCGGCGGGCTGCGGCAAGCGCGTGGGTTTCGTCTGCGGCGCCGACCTGGCGCACATGGGGCCGCAGTTCGGCGACGAGTTCAAGGTGACGGAGCCGTTCCTGGCGGAGCTGGCGGGCGCGGACCGGGCGATGCTGGCGACCGTGGAAGCGGGCGACGCGGGGGCCTTCTTCCGCTCGATCGCGGCGGAGCAGGACCGGCGCAAGGTCTGCGGTTTTCCCCCGATCTGGACCATGATGGCGGTGCTGGGAGGCGCGCGCGGCCGGGTGCTGGACTACCGCCAGTGGGCGGACCTCGCGGAAGGCTCCGGGACCGTCACCTTCGCCGCGGTCGCCTTCGGCGCGGCGGGCGGCGAGGGGACGGCGCCGCCGGGCGCACGAACCGACAGGGAGGGATCGTGAAGACATACCGCGCGTGGGCGGAAGTGGACCTGAGGGCGGTGGAGGCGAATCTCGCCTGCATCCGCGAGCAGGTGGGCCCGGAGGTCGGCGTCCTGGCGGTGGTGAAGGCGGACGCCTACGGCCACGGCGCGGCGCCGGTCGCGAAGACCGCGCTGGCGAGCGGGGCGTCGCTGGTCGGGGTCGGGGATTCCACGGAGGCGCTGGAGCTGCGGCACGCGGGCGTCCGGGAGCCGATCCTGATCCTGGGCGCGCTGATCGAGGAGGAACTGGGCTGGGTGGTGAGCTTCGAGATCACGCCGACGATCCACGCGGTGGAGATGGTGAGCGTGCTGGAGCACGAGGCGGCGCGGCAGGGGAAACGCCTGAGGGTACACCTGAAGGTGGACACCGGGCTGGGGCGGCTGGGGGCGTCGCCGACGCGGGCGGTCGAGATCGCGCGGCGCGTGAAAGCCGCGTCGCACCTGGAGCTGGAGGGGGTGTGCACGCACTTCGCGTCGGTCTGGAGCGCGGACCCGAAGGTGACCGAGCGGCAGCTTGCGCTGTTCGCCGCGACGCTGGCGGAGATCGAGGGGCTGGGCCTCCGTCCGCGCTACCGGCATGCGGCGAACGGCGCCGGGCTGTTCAAGATCCCGGGCTCGCGCTACAACCTGGTGCGGCCGGGCGGGGCGCTCTACGGGATCGACACCTCGAATCTGCGCGCGGAGGGCGTGACGCTCGCGCCGGCGCTCGCGTTCAAGAGCCAGGTGGCGTTCCTGAAGGGCGTGCCCGCGGGCTCCCCGATCGGCTACAACGGGACCTACGTGACGCCGCGGCGGACCAAGATCGCGACCATTCCGGTCGGCTACAACGATGGCTACCCATACAGCCTGGGCAATCGCGGGCAGGTGCTGATCCGGGGCCGGGTGGCGCCGGTGGTCGGGACGATCACCATGGACTACATCATGGTGGACGTCGGGCAAGTGCCGGAGGTGCGGGC
>JACRIP010000041.1 GCA_016220045.1 Planctomycetota bacterium | reverse complement strand
CTACAGGTTGTTCCGTAGATACGTCGCACCGCCACAGGCGCTATCTTCCCGGAAAAGCGCCGTACTGTCAAGCGGCGCGCAGGGGCGCAGGTCCGTAGCTGTCGGCCGGCCGCAGGAACGGACATGCACCCTGAATCTTGCCTCCGCTCCACGGGCGTTGTAGGATGCGCAGTGGATACAGTGCACCCAATGACTCCGCACTGCAACGCAGGGATTCGCCGACGCACGGGTGCACGGCGCGTTTGGGAGGGAAGCCATGGACGGCTTCGAGCGGATGGTCTTCGGGCAGCTCGCCGTCCGTCTGGGCTATCTGACGACGGCGCAAAGCCAAAAGGCCCATGCAGATCAGGAGGCGACCGGAGGAGCGGAGGGCGGCACGACGGGCGGCGCGGCGGCGGGGTGGGAAGAATTCGGGCGCATCCTGGTCGAGAGCCAACGGATGACGCGCGAGCAGGTCGCGCATGTACGGGGCGAACAGGAGCGGCTGCTGGGCGCGCAACCGACCGCCGCGACGGCCCCGGCGGAGGGGCGGTGGTTCGGTCCGCACGCAGTGCGGCTCGGGCTGGCCACGCCGTCGGCGGTCGAGCAGGCGCTGGAGACCCAGGCACGGGACGCGGCGGGCGGCGTCGCGCGGCGCCTGGGGGAAATCCTGGTCGAACGCGGACGGATGACGGCGGACGACCTCCTGCAGGTCCTGGAGGCGCGGGCGGCGGAGACCGCGGGCGGCGCGCCGAACGCGCCGCCGCCATCCGGCGATTCCCCTATGACCCCTGACCCGGCCCCGACCACCCGCGGCGATGCGCCCGCGCCCACCGTCCGCGTGACGCCCGGCGGCCTCGAGGTCAAGCCCCCGCCGCCCCGCGGCGCCGTCCCCGCGGACGCCCCGACCCCGGCGCGCGCGGATGCGGTGGGAGCGGCCCTCCCGGGCTCCGGGCAGCCGGGCGCGGCGGCGGGGCGGCGCCGCTTCGGCAAGTACGACCTGATCGGCGAGCTCGGCCGCGGGGGCATGGGCGTGGTCTACCGCGCGTGGCATCCGGAGCTGAAGACCCACTACGCCCTGAAAGTGCTGCTCGCGGGCGCGGACGCGTCGGCCGAGGACCTCCAGCGCTTCCGGCGCGAAGCCGAGGCGGCCGCGCGCCTCTCCCATCCGGGAATCGTCGGCGTGCACGACATCGGCGAGGCCGAGGGGAAGTCCTACCTCGCGCTGGAATACGTGGAGGGGAAGAACCTCGCGACGGTGCTGGCCGATCCGGCCGCGTCGGGCTTGGCCCTGGCGCCGGTGGACGCCGCGGGACACGAGGCGAGCGGATCAGGTGGTCGCCCGAGCAACGGCGCGGGCCCGGCCGCCGGCAGTCCGCCGCCGCCGCCGCCGGGCGCCCGCGGGCGCGACTTCGCGCTTCAGCCCGCCGTCGCCGTGCGCATGGCCCGGGAGATCGCCGAGGCGCTCGCCGCGGCCCACGAGGCCGGCGTGATCCATCGCGATCTCAAGCCCGCGAACATCCTGCTGACGAAAAGCGGCCGGCTCAAGGTCATGGACTTCGGCCTCGCCAAGCTGCTCGACGCGCAGGAGGCCGGGGCCACGCGGACCGGGGACGTGATGGGCACGCCCGCCTACATGTCGCCGGAGCAGGCGGAGGGGAAGGTACGGCTGATCGGCGTGCGCAGCGACGTCTACCAGCTCGGGGCCATTCTGTATGAGCTGCTCACCGGGCGTCCGCCCTATGTCGGGGCCACGGCGACCGAGCTGCTCCTGAAGGTGATGCTGGCGGACGCGCCGTCGCCGCGCCGGTTCGCGCCGCGGCTGGATCGCGACGTGGAAACGATCGTGATGACCTGCCTCCAGCGCGACCCGGCCCGGCGCTATCGGAGCGCCGGGGACCTGGCGGAAGACTGCCGCCGCTGGCTGGCCGGCGAGCCGATCGCCGCGCGGCCGATCGGCTGGGCCGAGCGCGCGTGGAAATACGCCCGGCGCAAGAAGGCGGTGGTGGTCCCGATCGCGGCCTGCCTGCTGCTCGGGCTCGGCCTGGCCGCCCTCGCGGGCATCCGGGCGCTCGCGAACAGCGCCGAGACCGCCGCCGCGCGGGCGGCCGTGGAGGCGACCCTCGCCCAGCCGGGCGCCTCCGGCGGGGAACTGGAGCAGGCGGAGCGGCGCGCCGCCGCGGCCCTGCTGCTCGCGCCCGACGACCATCGCATCGCGGTGCTGCTCGCGCGCGTCCACGCCGAACAGGCCTATCGCGCGGGCCGCGCGCGGACCGCCGACCTGCGGACGGCGACCGAGAGCGCGGCGCGCGCGGTCGCGGCGCGCGACGAGGCGCGCCAACGGCTCGAGGCCGAGAAGAGCCACGCGAAGAAGGCGGAGCTCTGGCAGCGCGAACGGGACGCCGGCGGCGCCGCCCGCCGCTGCGAGGAGGCCTTCGCCAAGGCGCTGTCGGAATTCACCCGGGCGCTCGGACACTGGGGCGCGCACGTCGGCGCGAAGGAGGGGCTGGCCGATCTCTACTGGACCCGCTACCTGCGGGCGGAGGCGGCCCGCAACGCCGCCGACCAGGAGGCGTACCGCAACCTGCTCCTGGACCTGGCCCCCGACAAGTACCGCGAACTGCTGCGCGGCGCGCGCGAGGTGCTTGTGCGCATGCTGGCGCCGATCGGGTGGAAACCCGAGCACCGCCTGCGCGTCGGGCTCTTCCGCTACGAGCTGAACGCGGACCCGCCGGTGCGGGTGCCCGTGCCGTGCGACCCGCGCACCGGCGAGAGCGTCGGCACGCCCGCGATGCCGCCCGCCGAGCCGGTGCCCTGGTCGGTCGTGAGCGCCGCCGCCGGCGCCGAGCCGGAGGCGATCCGGCAGGCGCGCACCCGGAGCGTGTTCCGGCTGGACCTCGCGTCCGCGAACGCCGTCGAGCTCGACGCGGAGCCGGTCTCGGCGCTGCCGCCGATCGGCGCGGCCGCGTCCGAGCTCGCGCTTCCCGCCGGGCGCCTCGCCCTGCTCTTCCGCGCGACCCTGCCCTGCGGCTCCTACCTGCTCTACCTGCCGGCCGGCCAGGGGGTCTACGAAGTCCGCTATCCGTTCGAAGTCGGGCGCGACCGCTCCTGGGACGAGGTCTGCGAGCTGCCGCCCGCGGCGGAGGTCCCGCCGCTCCCCCCGGTCCCCGCCCCGGCGCGCGACCCGGGCGACCCGAACCCGCTCGAGACCTCCGGGCCCGCGGCGCTCTCCGACGGGGGCTTCGCGCCGGCGCCGGCGGCCGCCGACTATTGGCGCTACGTCCCGGCCGGCCCGTACCGCGCCTCCGGCGATCCCGGCGCGCACCAGCAGGTTCCGCGCGGCGCGGCGGTAATCCGCCTGCCGGAGGGCGAAGCCTGGAGCCCGGAGCGGGCGGCCCGCGGCGCGCCCCCGCGCCGCGAGGGCTTCTACCTGGCGCGCTTCAACGTCACCGTGGCGATGTACATGGAATACCTGAACGATCGCGCATGGCACTCGGGAGAGCAGGCGCTGGCGCGGGCGCCGCGGCGCGACCGCGATGCGGCGAAGAACACGTCGTTCGCGACGCTCGGCGCGGACGGACGGCTCGCGGTGAAGCTGCAGGCCGACTGGCCCGTCCACGGCATCTCGTGGCATGACGCGGTCGACTATGCCGCCTGGCTGACGCGCCGGGTCGGCGGCCCGGGCCGGCCCGGCGCGCCGGGGGGCGGGGAGGAGGGGGGCTGGGAATTGCGGCTGCCGACCGAGGACGAGTGGGAGAAGGCGGCGCGCGGCCCCGACGGCCGCTTCTATCCCTGGGGGGACGCCCCGGATCGGACCTTCTGCCGGATGACCGCCTCGCGTGCCGGGGAGCAGGACCCGCCGGGGCCGGAGCCTTACGGTCTCTACCCGATCGATGAAAGCGTGTACGGCGCGCGCGACCTGGCGGGTTGCATGGGGACCTGGACCCTCACCGCCGCCGGGCCGAAGGAGATCTGGCGGGTGTACAAGGGCGGGTCGTGGGGGAGTCCGGAACAGGCCTGCCGCCTGGCCTTCCGCGTCGGCTGGGACCCGGTCGACCTGCACCCGCGCGACGGCCTGCGGTTGGCGGCGCAGCGGACCGGAAGCGCGCGCTGAACCGCCCGGACCGCGGCGTTCGCGCCGACGCTAGAAATTCACCCGCGCCTGGAGGAAGAGCCAGTCGGTGTCCTCCGCGAAGCCGGTGTCGCGCAGGAAATCGCCGGCGAACATGTGCGCATACCCCGGCACCAGATCGAGGCTCGGGTTGAGCACGATCTTCGAGACCAGGACCAGCTCGCTGCCGACGTAGGTCGAGGGGCTGCCCGTCGCCGCGCGCCGGAGCGCCGCGCCGCTGCCCAGGTACCAGGCGTCCCGCTGGTGTTCGAGCCAGTAGTTGTGGTACTCGAGGGTGAACTTGGCGCCGGCGAACGGGCTCGCCTCCAGCGACGCCACGGCGTCATGCCCGTTGCGCCAGCCCTGGTACGCGAACTTGAACGGGAAGAGCGAGTCGAAGGTCCCGAACCGGCCGTCCGTGGGGTGGGCGTCTCCGGAGGCGTACTCGTAGAGCACGCCGAGTCGCGGCTTGCCCGCCATCTCGAAGGTGTAACCGACCGTGCACGCGACCGCGTGCGCCGACACGTCGTCGTTTCCGCGTTCCCCGACCTGCCATGCGAGCTCGGCCCCGTAATCCACGGCTCCGGTCTTTCCCTTGGCGCGCACGCCCGGCGTGAAGTCGATCAGGTCGCCCGGCGGTCCGGTCTCTCCGGCGATGGTCCCGTCGCTGAAGCGGCGCTGGAACAGGTACAAGTCGAAGGTGTGGTCCGGAAGCCCCTTGTAGGTCAGGTAAAGACCGTCGAAGTTCCGGTCCTCGTCGGTCGTCGTTCCCTCGCGCACCAGGGAGGTGAAGAGGTCGGCGCTCCAGGTTTCGGCGTTCCAGGTCAAGCGCACCGCGTCGAAGGAACGTCCGACATTGGAGAACTCGTTCGGACTCACGAGCCGTTGGTCGCCGAACAGAAACTCCTGGCGGCCGATGCGCGCGGTGAGCCGGGAGCCGAGCACGCGCTGGAGCTCGAAGAAGCCCTGGTGCAGATCCACGTTTTTGCTGTCGGTATTGACCGACGCCTCCTCGCCGAAGATGCGCGAGTCCTGAATCTGCACGTAGGCCCGCACGTTTTCCACGGGGGTCGCGTCGACCCAGAGCCGGGTGCGCAGCAGCGCGACGTCGTCGTCGTCGTTCGGGCGATCGGTCGCGGGGCGGCCCAGCGTCCCGGGGGTGCGGTAGTCGATCGTGTTCTTCCACTCGCCGCGGACCCGGACCTGGCCGCCGACCTTGAGCTTTTCCCACCAGCTCCGGTCCTTGCCCGGGGCGGGCGGGGTCGCGGGGCCCGGGGCGGGGCCGGTGGAGCCGTAGATCGAGGTGGCGCCGCCGCCGGCGTCGGCCGCCGGGGCGGGCGTCGGGGTGGGGGTCGGTCTGGGGGTCGGAGTGGACGCGGGTGTCGTAGCCGGGGCGGGCGGGGTGGCGGGATTCTCCCGCGCGGCCTGCGCCCGGTCGGCGGCGTCGCGCGCGGCTTTTTCCGCCTCGAGCTCCTGCACGCGTTTCTCCAACGCTTCCATCCGCCGGAGCAGCTCCTCATTCGATTGCGCCGATGCGACGCGCGCGGGGAGCACCGTCGCGAGCAGCGTCAACGCCAGCACCGGGAGAGTAGGAGCACCGCCCGTCCGCAACTTGCCCATGGTCATGTCCTTTCGAATCGGCAGCGAAGTTGATTCCTTGCTCTGGAGAGGGGTTCGGGCCGTCGGCTGCGGGGAAGCGAGAGCGGGCGGTGCCCGAGACCGAGTGTGGCGCGGCGCCGGAACGCACTCCGGAAGGATCCTCCCGCTCCCAGCCCCACGCCCACTCTCCCCGCCTGGTGCCCGCTCAGACGCCCGCCATGGGCCATTCGCCGTTCGGTCCCGGAGGGCCGGAGTCGCAAATCGGATACATTGGACCCAAGTTGCTATCTTGGGCGCGGACCGTACCTGATCGTTCGACTCGAATCAAGCGAAACTCACAATCGGATAGCGTCCGAGCGGCCCGGATGACCTCTCGGGGCGGACCCGGCGCGCGGAACCGAGCGAGAATCGTCTGTAGGGGCCCTCCCTTGTGGCCGCCCCATCGTGGCCGGAACAGCAGCGGTTGTCAGCCGTGCCACCATGGGGCGAACACCCCTGGCGCAGCCGGATCGGGCGCTCACCGTAAGTCACCGCGCGGTGAGGAACTGTTGGATGTCGTGCAACACCTCCGAGCGTCGACGCAGCAGCAGGAAGTGATCCCCCTGGGGGTAGCGGTGCGCGACGGGGGACCCACCTTGACCCCCGGCCGCGCGCAGTCGGCGTTCGGCCCGTTCCACCGCGCCGAGCGCCGGGGCGTCGGCGTCGCCGACAAAAAAACCCACGGGGACTCCGGCCAGCACGTCGATTTCGTCGTCGTCCGTCGGTGCGCCGGAGATCAGGGCGCAGGCGGCAAAGGTCTGCGGCAGCGCGGCGAGCACGAGCGCACAAGCACGCGCGCCGCTCGAGAGGCCGGCGAGGTAGCAGCGATCCAATCGTCCTCCCGCGAGTTCCGCCACATCGTCGCGAACGGCGAGAACCAGGTCCCCCGCCCCGGGTGAGGATGCGCTCCACATGCCGGCCCCATAGGAGGGGCATGCGACCAACAGGCCGGTTGACTCGGCCAGTTCCCGTAGCCACCAAAGATAGACGTGGAAGTTCCCGCCGACGCCGTGCAGGAAAAGCAGCAGCCGACGCGGCGCGCCCGCCGGTGGGAGGGATCGGGGAACGTACAGGAAGTAGTGCCAACGCGCCGCATGCTCGCGCGCGGCGGGCGAACCGGGAACCATCGTCGGGAGCGCCGCGAAATCGGGTGCTGCGCGCAGCGCACGGTTCTCTTCCCCGAGTCGGCTGCGCAGGTCGGCCAGAGCCGCGGGCGGTAGCTCGGGCGCGAGAAACTGCCCGATGAAGCTCCCGATTCGCTCCGACTCGGCGCGGTGATCCAGCGGCGCCAGCCGCGCGAGCGCAACGAGCGGATCCGACGGCAGGGCAGGGCGCGGCAGGAGATGGCTGCTCGCGCCCGGCGCGAGGCGCCGCGGCTCCTCGGCACGCGGGCCTGGTGAGAGCAGGGAGAGCGCGCTCGCCAGGGCGAAGGCAACCGTCCAGCCCAGCGCGCCTGGGAGGCCCGTCGATCTGAAGACCGGTCGCATTCGTGCGTTCATGACCGTCCGCCCGGGGCCGTCGCGCTCGTCCGATCCGGCGCGCGCAGCACCAGGTAGATCAGCGGCGCGATGCTGCCGAGCAGCGGCGTGGCCACGACATAGGGCCAAACCCGTACGCCCCGGCGGCGCCCGTCGGCGATGATCCAGGAGACGATCAGCGACAGCGCAATGCAGAGATCGAGGAACTCCTGCGTCCAGATCGGGTGCGTGAAGGGCGCCGTGAAGTAGATCATGAAGCCTTCCCGGAGGGTGACCACCGTCGAGAAGGCGAGGAAGGGAACCAGGACTACGGCGGCCAGAATCTGCCGGCGGCTCATGGACAACCTCCGTGAAGGGGTGGCGGGGCGGCGCGGCCGGTGACAGGCGGCACCCGCCGCACCGGCCCGATCCCCAGAGTGAGGCGTACCCGCGCCAATCGACCCTTTGCAGCAGTCGCCGGCCGGGGTGGCCCGGCCGGCGACTATTGCGACCGCCTCCGAAGGCGGAACTACGAACGCGCGTGGGCTCCGCGCCGCATTCCTCGGCCGCGTCGGGGCGCTTGCCGGAACGCGAGTAGCGGTGACCGGTAGGCGCGTGTCCGGTTCTGCTTGTCTGCCCGACCCGGGCAGGCATAGACTACCCTGCTGCGCGGCGGGACGCAAGCCGCGGAAGCGCACACGGGCCGCGGGGAAGGAGTGAGATCCATGACAGCGAAGTCGGGGCGCCGGCGATGAACAGGTCGGGAAGTGGGAAGCCGCCCCGTCCGGGCGCCGGCGCGCCGCGGGAGCGCGTCGCCCCCGAAGAATACTGGGTCTGGGCGGTGTACGGCGTCCTCCTCGCCATTCCGGCGCTGGGCGCGGGCGCGCTCGGCGTCCTGGGCGACGGGGGGAAAGCCGCGACCTACTATTCGCGCGCGCTGGGCGGCGCGGCGATCGGCCTGATCATCCCGGGGATCGTCGTCCCCGCGCTCCTGACCGCTGCGATCCGCATGTGGAGCCGGTGGCTGCGGCCCGGTTCCTGGACCGACCTGCTGGCCATTCGCGTCTACCTCCACGAGTACCTCGGCATCCTCCTGCTCCTCTCGCTGGGCCTGGCGCTGACGCAACGGTTCGCCTTCTTCGAGGGCGCGCTCGCAACGGCCTTCGCGATCCAGGTCCTCGTGTGTCTGCCCTATACGATCCGCGAGTTGCACTGCCTGACCGTCGACCGGGAGCAGAATCGGTATCGTCGCGGCGGGCGCATTCTCACCGCCTGGCTGCTGGTTCCCGCGTTCTGCGTCCTGATCGCAGGCGCGGTGTGGGCGGTGCTCGCGGTCCATCGCGTGGCGGACCGGGGCTGGGGCGTGTGGGAGGTCGGGGATAGCCTGCTTGCCCTGGCGTGCGCCGGCGCCGTCCTCAACCTCTGGCTCTACGGGCGCCTCGGCGGGCGCGTGAACCGCGCCGACCGGTAGCTTGCATTTTGGCGGCTCGGCTGCTACGTTACCGTCCCCGCCATTGAGGAGCCGCCGTGACGACCGCCCCCTCCCCAGCCCCCTCCTCGGCCGCTGCCGCACCCGCGCCGTTCGTCACCGGCCCGGAAGCCGCGGCGCCCGCCGCTACCGCCCCCGCGGCCATCGGCGGCAAGGGCGCCAACCTCGCCCGCCTCGGCCGCGCCGGCTTCCGCGTCCCCCCCTGGTTCGCCGTCACCACCGCCGCCTACGCCGACTTCGCCGCCGCCGCCGGACTCGACGCCCGCGTACGCGCCGCGGTCTCCGGCAAAGACCTGAAGAACCGTTCCGTCCTGCGCGCCGCCGCCGCCGCCGCCCGCGCCGCCGTCCTCGACGCCCCCCTCCCGCCCGCCGTCGCCGCGGCCGTAAGCGCCGCCTACGCCACCGCCTTCCCCGAGCGCCCCTTCGTCGCCGTGCGCTCCTCCGTGGTCGGCGAAGACGCCGCCGACGCCTCCTTCGCCGGCCAGATGGATACCTTTCTTTTCGTCCCCGACGACGCGGCCGTGCTCGCCGCCCTGAAGAACTGCTGGGCGTCGGCTTTCTCCGAGCGTGCGCTCGCCTATCGCGCCGCCAAGGGCCTCGACCCCGCCGCCGTCTCCGCCGCCGTCGTGGTCCAGGAAATGGTCGAAGGCGACCGCTCGGGCGTGCTGTTCACGGCGAATCCGACCAACGGCGCGCGCGACCAGGTCGTGCTCTCCGCCGTGCTCGGACTCGGCGAGGGCCTCGTCTCCGGCCTGCTCGCCGCCGACTCCGCGGTCGTGGCGCGAAACGGGGGTAAGGTGATTTCCCGGGATACGGTGGACAAGGAGAAGCGCGTCGTCTTCGACCGCGCGCGTGGCGCCGGGACCCGCGAGGAGGAGGTGCCGGCGCCGCTGCGCGCCGCGCCCGCGCTCGATGACGCCGCCTGCGCCCGCCTCGCCGACCTCGGCACGCGCATCGAGGCGGCCTACGGCGGCGCACCCCAGGACGTCGAATGGACGCTGCGCGGCGCCGACCTCTTCGTCCTCCAGGCGCGTCCGATCACCACGCTCGCCGCCGCGCCGCCAGGGTCCCCCATCGCGCCGCCAGGGTCCCCCTCCCCCGCCGCAGCGGGGGAGGGCCGGGGTGGGGGTATGTTCGCGCCACCCAACGCCCCCGCTCCCCCCAACGCTTCCCCCCCCGCTCCTCCCCCCGCCGCCACCGGCCGGCTGCGCCTGTGGGACAACTCCAACATTATCGAGTCCTACTCCGGCGTCACCACGCCCCTCACCTTCAC
Source organism: Planctomycetota bacterium (assembly GCA_016220045.1). Lineage (GTDB taxonomy): Bacteria > Planctomycetota > MHYJ01 > WSZJ01 > JACPWG01 > JACRIP01. The sequence continues at coordinate 10,104 of JACRIP010000041.1, read as the reverse complement.
CTTCGCCAAGAACGCCTACCGCGAGGTCTACCGCCAGTTCCTGCGCCTGCTCGGCGTGCACGACGACGTGATCGACGCCGACGACCGCACGCTGCGCAACATGCTGGCGCTCATCCGCGGCCGCATCTTCTACAACCTCAACCACTGGTACAAGCTGGTCTCCTACCTCCCGGGCTTCGAGTTCAACCGCGAGTTCATGGAAGGGATGATGGGCGTGCGCGAGTCGGGCACGCTGCTCGCCGCCGAGCGCGCCCACGCCGCGCCGCCCACGCGCGCCCTCGGCGCACGCCTGCGCGCCTGGCTGCGCGTCTTCCGCGTCGGCGGCGGCCTCGCCTGGCACTTCTACCGGCTCGACCGCTCCGCCGCCGACTTCCTCCGGCATTTTGAGCAGGTCTACGCCCGTCACTACGGCACCAACCTGGACACACTCGACGAGGACGGCCTGGTCGACCTCTACTTCGAGTTGGAAAACCAGCTCCTGCGCCGCTGGCGCGCGCCGATCGTCAACGACTTCTCGGCGATGATCTTCTTCGGCGTGCTGCGCAAGCTCTGCGGCTCCTGGTGTGGCGATGCGGGGGGAGGCGCAGGAGGGGGCGGCGGCACGCTGCACAACGACCTCCTCTGCGGCGAGGGCGGCATCGAGAGCACCGAGCCGATGAAGCGCATCCTGGCTCTCGCGCAGATCGTGCGCGCCGACGCCCGCCTGCGCGCCTTCGTCGAAGCCACGCCGCCCGCCGCGATGCACACGGCGCTGGCCGCGCGTCAGACGGAGTTTCCCGCGCTCTGGAGCGGAATCGTCGACTACCTGGAGCGCTACGGCGATCGCTGTATGATGGAACTGAAGCTGGAATCGCGCAACCTGCGCGACGACCCCGGTTTCCTCTACAAGATGCTGCGCAATTACCTGGCGGAGGGGATGGAGGCGGCGAAATTCTCGTCGCGGGAGCAGGAGGTGCGCAGCGTGGCGGAGCGGCGCGTGGCGGAGAAGCTGGGCGGGAGCCGGTTGCGCACGTGGGCCTTCAACCTCGTGCTGCGGCGCGCGCGCGCCTCGGTCAAGAACCGCGAGAACATGCGCTTCGCGCGCACGAAGGTCTTCGGCCTGGCGCGCCGCATCTTCCGCGCGCTGGGTACGCGCTACGCAGAGCGCGGTTTCCTGGACGCGCCTGAGGACATCTTCTACCTGGAGCTGCACGAGATCTTCGGCGTGCTCGACGGCACGCTGACGACCGACGAATTGGCGCCGCTGGCGCGGACGCGGCGGGCGCGCTTCGACGGGTATCGCCGGGAGCCGGCGCCGCCGGACCGGCTGCAGACGCGCGGTCTGGTCTACGGCGCGTCGCTCGAAGCGGCGGTGGCGCAAGCCTCGGGGGTGGCGAGCGCGGCGGCGGCGGCCGAGGACCCGAATCTGCTGCGCGGCCTGCCGGCGTGCGCGGGTACGGTGACCTCCGCATGCCGCGTGATCAGCTCTCCGGACGATGAAATGAGCCTGAACGGGCAGATCCTGGTGTGCGAACGGACCGACCCCGGCTGGGTGCCGCTTTTCCTGTCGGCGAGCGGGCTCCTGGTCGAGCGCGGCTCGCTGCTCTCGCACTCGGCGATCGTGGCGCGCGAGATGGGCATTCCGGCGATCGTGTCGATCCCGAACCTGACGAAGCGCATCCGGGACGGGCAGGTGGTGACGATGGATGCGGCCAAGGGGGTGGTCTACCTGGATGGGGAGGGGGGGGGGAGGACGGGAGCTGGAGGGGGGAAGTCGTGAGAACGGACCGAACCACAGAGACACAGAGGCACAGGGCGGCGCGCCGCAGCCAAAGAGAGCCGTCGATGGCGTCGATTGCGGATTGTAGATTTCGGATTGCGGATTGCCGAGTGTCGATTGTCGATTCCCAAGGCGACCCCTGCGAGGGCGGGCGAGGACGCACGCTGCCAGAAAAGCTCAACGCAGTCGGCAATCTACAATCCGAAATCCGAAATCCGCAATTCGCGTTACCGAGGGTACCCTTCTGCTGCGGCGCGCCGCGCTGTGCCTCCGTGGTTCCGTCCGTGGCTCCGTTCACCCTTCGCGGGGCGCGACGATGAACCTCCGCTACGCGGCCTTCCGCCTGGTCGCCCGCTTCCGCTGGCCGCTCGCGCTCGCGGTGGCCGTGCTGGTCTTCGCCTTCGGTCCGGCGATGATCGGCGTGCAGCCGAACAACTCCCTGCGCGTCTGGTTCCTGTCCGACGATCCGGCGGTGATCAGCTACGACCGGTTCTCGAGCATCTTCGGCAACGATGAGGTCGTGGTGGTCATGTTCCACGACCCCGGCGGCATCTATACGGTAGACAACGTATCCCTGATCAAGGAACTGTCGGACCAGCTCGAGACGCTGCCCGAGATCCGACGCGTGGTCAGCCTGTCGAGCGGCGTACACATCCGCGGCGAAGAGGACGAACTGAAGGTCGAGAAGCTGCTGGCGCGGCCGCCGACCGGACCGGAGGACGTGGCCGCACTGCGCGCGCGCGTGCACGAGAACCCGATCTTCCGCAACCACATCATCGCGCAGGACGAAACCAGCACCTTCCTGCTCGCCTACCCGCAGGCGACCGACGACATCGACGTCAAGCGCCCGGCGCTCCTGGCCGCGATCCGTCGCGCGGCGGATGCGGTGTTCGGACGCTTCAAGAAGGAGTACCACCTCGCCGGCATGGGCGTGGTCTACAACACGCTCAACGAAGCTTCGATGCGGGACACGGAGATCTTCACGGGCGCGCTCTTCGCCGTGATGGTGCCGGTGCTGTGGATGACGCTGCGCCGGCCGGGGCGGCTGCTGACGGCGCTGTCCGTGATGGCGGCGTCGATCGCGATCGGCGTCGGCGGCTACGTGCTCGCGGGCAATCAGCTCAACATGATCTCCTCGATGCTCACGCCGCTGATTCTCAACTACTGCGTGATGGACACGCTCTACATCATGGAGGAGTACGACCAGTCGCTTTTGCGCGCGGCGGCGGAGAAGCCGGGCGGCGTGGAGCTGGTCACGCGCGGCGACCTGATCGTCGAGACCATGGCGCACGTGATCGTCCCGTGCTTCATGACCTCGTTTACGACCGCGGCCGGATTCGCTTCCATGTTCACGGCGAACATGGCGATCCTGCGCAATTTCGGGCTGTGGGCGAGTATCGGCATCCTGGCGGCGTGGGCGCTCACGATGTGTCTGTGCCCGATCGGGCTGAGCTTCACCAACCCGATCCCGACGCCGCGGACGGGGCGGTACCAGATCTCGGTGGACGGGTTCCTGAGGTTCGCGCAGCGCCTGGTCTTCGGCCGCCCGGGACGCGTGCTGGCGGTGTGCGGCGCGATCGCGGCCGTCGGCATCTGGGGCATCAGCCGGCTCAAGGTGGACACCTACAGCATCCAGCTCCTCAAGGCGCACAATCCCTGTCGGGTGGACAGCGACTTCGTCGAGCAGCACTTCGGCTGGTACCAGCCCCTGGAAATCATGCTCGAAGCGCCGGAGGGGGACCCGGCGGGGATGAAGGACCCGGCGCGGCTGCGCGCGCTCGACCGGCTGCAGGCGCGGCTGGAGCAGGAGCCGGACATCGGCAAGACGCTGGCCCTGCCGCAGGTGGTCAAGCGGCTGAATCAGGTGCTCGCCGGTGCCTACGAGATTCCCCCGAGCGCGGAGCACGTCTCGCAGGCGCTCATCCTCTTCGAGTCGTCGCGCTTCAACGACGTGCGCGACTTCGCGAACGAGTCGTATTCGATCGCGCGCCTGACCGTGCGCATCCCGATGGTGAGCGCGCAGGGGATGAAGCGCCTGTTGGACAAGGTCATGACCGCGGCGCACGAGCTCTTGCCGCCGGACGTGAAGATCACGCCGGCCGGCTACATTCCCCTGTACGTGAAGATGATGGAGTACATCGCCTGGAACCAGATCTCGTCGTTCGGCAGCGCGTTCCTGGTGATCTTCGGCAGCATCCTGGTACTCTTCCGGTCGTGGCGGCTGACGCTGGTGAGCATCGTGCCCAACGTGTTCCCGCTCTTCATCACCATGGGCGTCATGGGGTGGGTCGGCATTCCGCTCGACGTGGCGACGGTGATGATCGCGCCGATTTCGATCGGCATGGCGGTGGACGACACCATCCACCTGCTTTTCAAGTATCGGGAGGAATACCGGCGCTCCGCGGGCGACACGCGGGCGGCGGTCGCCGAGACGATGAAGTCGAAGGGGGCGGCAGTCTTCAACACGGCGACCCTGCTGTTCCTGGGGTACATCGTGCTCTGTTTCGCCGACGTGAAGTCGGTGATCTACTTCGGGCTGCTGACGGCGGTGACGATGGTCGTGGGCATGGTGGCGGAGGTATTCCTGACGCCGGCCCTGCTTTTGGTATGGAAGCCGAAGGTGTGAGGTGCGGGCGGGCGGAAGGCGGAGGTGATGCCGAATGGGTGGAAGCACTCGATTGGGTGATTGGGTGATTGGGTGATTGGGTGATTGGGTGATTGGGTGATTGGGTGAGCGCGAGAAGAACCTCGTGCCGGGTGACGCAATCACTCAATCTCCCGATCACCCAATCACCCAATTCGAGCTGCCTCTAAGGAGTGAGTCTGATGACGATATCCGCCAGCCCACAGAACAACGTGATCTCGCTCCTGCCGGAGCATGTGACGCGGCACGGGGACAAGCTGGCGCTGGCCGAAGCGGACCCGGCGCGGCTGGCGGCGTGGAAGGGCGGCGACGAGCCCTTGCCGCACCGGCAGGTGACCTGGAGCGAACTGGCGCGGCGCGTGGAGTTGGCGGCGGGCGGGCTGCGTGCCGCCGGGCTCGAGCCGGGCGATCGCGCCGTGATCTTCATCCCGATGTCGATCGAGCTTTACGTCGCGATGTGCGCGGTCTTCCGCATCGGCGCCGTCGCCGTCTTCCTGGACTCCTTCGCGCGCCAGCACCAGCTCGGCATGTGCTCGCAGCTCGTGGAGCCCAAGGCCTTCCTGGGCGACCCGCTCGCGCACAAGTACCGCCCGATGCTGCCGCCGCTGCGCGGCCTGCCGATTCAGGTTGTTACCGGGGACCAGCCGGTGCCGGGCGCGCGCACGCTGGCGGAACTGGAAGCGCTCGGGAAGACCGCGCCGATCGAGGCCGTGCGGCCGGACACCACCGCGCTCGTGACCTTCACCACCGGGTCGAGCGGCGTGCCCAAGGGCGCCAACCGCACCCACTCCTTCCTGCTGGCGCAGCACACGGCGCTCGACAAGCACATCCCCTATCGGGCCGACGACGTGGACGTGCCCGCCTTCCCGATCTTCCTGCTCAACAACCTCGCCGCCGGAATCTCGACGATCATGCCGGCGATCGATCTGGCGCGGCCCGCGGAGAGCGACCCGCCGCGGCTCGTGGCGCAGATGCTCCAGCAGCGCGTGACGAACGTGACGATGTCGCCGGCGCTGCTAGGGCGGGTCGCGACCTTTTGCATCGAGAAGGGGATCGCGCTGGGCATCCGCCGGCTGATCACGGGCGGCGCGCCGGTCGGGCCGGCGCTGGTGCGGGACGTCTTGCGGGCGGCGCCGCAGTGCGATCTGGCGATTCTCTACGGCTCGACCGAGGCGGAGCCGATCGCGGACATTCACGGCCGGGAAATGCTGGAGCTGCTCGCGGACCCGGCGAACCGTTCGCGTCAGGGCGTGTGCGTGGGCGGCGTGGTGCCGGATCTTTCCTGGCGGCTGGTGAAGGTGACGCGCGGAAGGATGGCGCTTGGGGCGGGCGGCTGGGCCGACTGGGACGTGCCGGCCGGTCAGCCGGGCGAGCTGCTGGTCGCGGGGGAGCACGTGTGCCGCGACTACTACCGCAACGAGGACGCGACCAACCGCAACAAGATCAAGGAGGGGGGAAAGGTCTGGCACCGCACGGGCGACGTGGGCTACGTGGATGACCGGCGGCGGCTGTGGCTGGTGGGCCGGGTGCACAACGCGATCGTGCGCGCCGGAGCGTTCCATTTCCCGGTCGAGGCCGAGCAGGTGCTCAAGGGTTTGCCGTACGTGAAGCAGGCGGCTTTCCTGGGGCTGCCGGACGCGGCGCTGGGCGAACGCACGGTGGCGGCCTTCGTGCCGAACGCCGCGCCGGCGAGCCCGGCGGACGCGGAAGCGCGGCTGGCGGGCGCGCGCGCGGCGATCATGGCCAAGAATTTCCCGGTGGACGAGGTGCTCGCGCTGGAGACGATTCCGATGGACCCGCGGCACCACTCCAAGGTCGACTACGACAAGCTGCGCGTCGCGCTGCTGGAGGCGCGCGGCATCAAGGGTGTCGCCGTGGAAGGCCCGGAGGACGACGCGCCGGCGGCGGGAACGGAATGAGTCCAAAGTCCCACGAGTCCAAAGTCTAAAGTCCAAGGAGTCCAAGGTCCAACGAGTCCCAAGTCCCGGGAGTCCAACACCCAACGGCAGATGTCACGAGTTGGGAGAGGACCGACCATCATGGCTCCGTCGATCGGCAGGGCCTGACATGCAGGAACTCGAGTTCGGCGAACGCTGGCGGACCTACCTGCGCGAGCGCTTCCCCCTGGGGGCGCACGGCCCGACCATCGTCGTGTTCACGGTCTCGTGCGCGGTGCTCGCGCAGGCGAGCGGGACCGGCCCGATCGTGCTGGGCGGGCGCGTGGGGGCCGCGTGCGTGGCCCTGCTGCTCGTCTTCTTCCACTTCCGGGTATTCGACGAGTGCAAGGACGCGGCCGAAGACGCGACCCTGCGTCCGGAACGCCCGATCGCCCGCGGGGTGATTACCCTAAATGAGGTCGAGCGCGCCGGCACCCTGGCGATCATCGGGGAGTTCGTCCTGGCGCTCGGGCTGGGCCGGCAGGCGCTCGCCGCCTGGGGCCTGGTCTTCGCGTTTTCCATCCTGATGCGCAAGGAGTTTTTCGTCGGGCCGTGGCTGCGTCCGCATCTCTTCGCGTACGCGGTGCCGCACACGCTCTCGGCCTCCTTCATCGCGCTCTTCGTCTATTCGGCGGTGACCGAGCGCTTCCCCTGGGAGGTGGACCGGTTCTTTGCCCTGTTCGCGCTCTCCTGCTGGGGGCTCTTCACGGTCTTCGAGGTGGCGCGCAAGGCCCATGCGCCCGACGAGGAGCGGCCGGGGGTGCCGACCTACTCGCAGCAATGGGGACCGGCGGGCGCCGCGGCGGCGACCTGCGGCCTGATCCTGCTCACCGCGGCCCCGGTGATCTGGGGCGCGGTCGCGCTCGGGCTCGCGCGGGCCTTCGCCATCGGCCTGGGCCTCGCCGCGGCCGCGGTCGCGGTCGCGGGCATCGTCTACGGGATGCGCCCGACACGGAAAACGGCCAAGCTGCACGAAGCGCTCGGTTCGCTCTACCTGCTGTTGCACGGCGCCATTCCCGCGGCGATCCTCGCGTGGACGCGGGGCGTCGCCGGCGCCTCGTAGCCCCGATGGAGGGCGCGGGGCCCCCGTCGCCCGGCGAGACGGGTTGGGGACGCGAGGGTCGAGGTTTGGGAGTTTGGAGGTTTGGAGGTTTGGCGTCAACCGGTTCTCGGTGTGTCGTGGTTGCATTCCGGATCTGTGTTGGAGTCTTGAGAAGCGCGTGGGTCCCGCGCGGGATTCCAAACTTCCAAACGTCCAAACTACCAAACGTCTAGACTCCCAAACCCCGACGGTGCGCTTGCTGTTGAGCGTCCGATGCTTCATCCATGCTTCGATTCTGGCGGAAACGATGCGAATCATCGTAATGGGCCAGGAAGAGCCGGTCCATATGGGGCCGTTCCTGATCCGCGTGCTCGAAGCGCGGCGTGCCGACGTCGTGGCGGTCGCGGTCGGGCGCGTGCGCGGAGCGGGCGGCCGGCCGAAGAACTGGCGCGCGGGCTGGGACCGCGTCAAGATCCTGTGGCTGCTGATCGAGCCCTGGCATTTCTTCGCCGGGCTCGCCGTGCGCGTCGGGTGGCAGATCCTGCGCTGGCTCGGCCCGCTCGGCCGGCCGATCGATGGCCGCTCCCTCGATCGCGCCGCCGAGCGGCTCGGCATCCCGGTCGTCTACTTCGAGGACCCGAACGACGACGCCGTGCTGGCCCGCTTGCGCGAGTTCGCGCCCGACCTTCTCTTCAATCAGTCCGAGTGCATCCTCGGTCCCAAGGTGCTGGCGCTGCCGACGCGCGGCGTGGTCAACCGCCACGGCTCGCGCTTGCCACGCCACCGCGGCCGGCTGGCTTCCTTCTGGGCGCACGCGGACGGCCACGACCGGTACGACATCACGGTCCACTTCGTGGATGTCGGCATCGATTCGGGCCCGATCATCCTGCAACGGGAGTTTCCGACCGACGCGTGCGCCACCTATGGCGCGGTGCTTACGAAGGTTTTCAAGTCTTCACCGGAGGTCGTCCTGGAGGCGTTTGCGCGGCTGGAGCGCGCCGACTTTGCGGCGCTGCCGAACGACGTGAGCCAGGGGACCCTGAACAAATTCCCCACGCTGGAGGACGCCCGGGCCTACCGTGCGGCGCTGGACGCGCGCCGACGGGCGCGGGCGGAGAAAGGACCATGAGCGAGGCGACGAAGGTCACGACCGCGGAGGCGAGCTTTCCCGGGCGCAGCGGCGTGCAGCTTTTCATGCGGCGCTGGGAGCCTGCGGGTGTTGCGGCGCCGCTCGGCGGGCGGCTGGTGATCGTCCACGGCCGCGGCGAGCACGGCGGACGCTACGACGAAGTCGCGCGGCAAATCGCGGGGAGCGGGGTCGCCGTGGCGGCGCTTGACCTGCGCGGTTTCGGCCGCGCCGGGGGGCGGCGCGGCGTGGTGGACCGCTTCGAGGACTACCTGGACGATCTCGAGGACGCGCTCCACTATCTGGCGGGCGCGGCGCCCGAGGCGAAGAAGCTGTTGCTCTTCGGGCACAGCTTTGGGGCGTTGGTGGTGCTGCGTTTCGTGCAGGCGCGCGGCGGGTGGAAGGGGCGGGCGCCGGACGGGCTGGTGCTTTCCGGGCCGTTCGTGGCCAAGCGCGAGCCGGTGACCGGGCTGAAGCTGTTGATCGTGCGGGCGCTCGGGCGGTTCGCGCCGGACAAGGCGCTGCCGCCGAGCGGATCGGAGGGGCTGACGCGGGATGCGGCGCAGCGGGCGGCCTACGATGCCGACCCGTTGACGGTGGCGTCGGCGACGCCGCGCTGGTTCCTGGAGGTGCTGCGCGCGCAGGAGGAGGTGCGGCGGGACGCGGCTCGGGTAACGTGCCCGGTATTGACCTTACAGGGGGGCGCCGATCCGGCGGCGGACCCGGAGGGGACGCGGACGCTGGTCGCGGCCCTGGGCAGCGCCGGCAAGAAGCTGAACGTGTACGACGGGCTGCTGCATGAGGTGCTGAACGAACTGCCGGAGGCGCGGGAGCGCGTGCGGGCGGATCTGGTGGCGTGGGTGGCGGAGCGGGTGGGCGGAGCGGAGTAGCTAGCCACCGAACCCACGGAACGGACCGGATCGACGGACCACCCAAACGAGAAGGATGAATGGGACGATGGCCAACGCGTCGAAGCCTTCGCCGTTGACGAGCACGGCAGCCCTGTATGGCGTGCTGGGACCGCTCTTCGAGGAGGTGGCGAAGGGTGGGGGCGCGGGCGTAGCGGCGGCGGCACAAGCGAAGCTGATCCTGCGGTTCACGTTTACGGAGCCGGCGGGGGTGATGGTGCTGAACTGCCGGAAGACGCCGATCGGGGTGACGTGTGGGGTGGCGGGGGAGGCGCGGCCGGATCTGGATCTGGCGCTGCCGGCGGCGACGTTGCACCGCATCCTGGGGGAGGGTCAGCGGCTGGCGGTCGCGATGAGCACGGGGGGGCTGAAGGTGAAGGGGGACGTGACGAAGGTGATGAAGCTGGGGGCGGTGCTGGATGCGGTGGCGGAGCTGTACGTGGCGCGGTTGGCGGGTGGCGGCGGAGCGATCGCCGGGGGTGAAAAAAAAGGTGGGAAGGGGTAGGCGGGGCGCGAGTGCGGGGGCGTCAAATCGCGCGCACCTACCCTCTCCCCGGCCCTCCCCCGCTGCGGCGGGGGAGGGGGAAGATGCGGGTGCGAGGGGGCAGGGTAGTGCGGAGGTATCCGCTGCACGCCCTGCGCGCTTCGGGCGACCGCTGCGGCGGGGGAGGGAGAAGATGCGGGGGGG